>NZ_JAWOAI010000909.1:0-2287 GCF_033194735.1 Streptomyces sp. W16 | reverse complement strand
GCGACGGACCGCCGCACGGCAGCCGCCGACACGGCCCGGAACTCCTCACTCCGCTCAGCGGCCTCGACCCGCTCGACGCGGTACAACCGGGTCCGCGGGGCCGCCCGGAAATGCGGGTTGACCCGGAACTGATCGGGTTCCCCGAGCAGTCGACGCACCATCCCGGCCGTCCATCCCCGAGCGCGCAAGCCGGCCATGGAGAGATGCGCACGAGTGGCCTGCGCGTCGCCGCCGCCCTCCGACCCCTGCTCCCGCCCGTTCTCATTCGTCTCGTACGCTGCCATCGACCGCTCCCCCGTGGTGACTCTCAGTGACCACTCCAGTGAAGCGCGCGCCACTGACAATCGGCCCGACGGCATCACGCGGCCAGAGTGACCTCAGACCCCAGATGCGTCAGGAGCGTCGGGAGTGTCAGGACCTGTTTGAACCGCCGGGGGGGGGTGCCCCGATCCGCCCCTGCCGCAGCGTCCTCGGGAGTGCGCGGTGCGGGCAGGTCGATGAGGTCGCTTACCCCGGCCACCTCCTGCAAGGTCCGCGCCAGTGACCTCAGCACACTTCGCACCTCCGCGATCGCACCACGCAGCGCGTCCGCGTGTTCCCACTCCCGCTCCCACGCCACCGGATCGCGCCCTTCGGGCCGCTGGGACTCGTAGGCGGCGAGGCGGGGATGCCATGACGCGAGCAGGGGGCGCAGGACGCGGTTGAGGACGGTGACCGCGAGGACGGCGAAGCTGACGTGGCCGGGGGCCAGCGGCGGGGCGATCTCGGGGCCGTAGCGGCGGAGGATCTCGCGGGTGGTGCCGAAGAAGGTGTAGAGGGAGGTCAGGGCCTCGCGCAGGAAGCCCTCGTCGGCGGAGAGCTCCTCGACCGAGACCCGGGTGACGAGCTCCAGGTACAGCTCCCAGGCCGCGCTGCGCTCCGCGTCGGCAGGTTCCCAGGTGCCCGAGATCTCGCCCACGAACGGGATCGTCAGCCTGGCCGTGATCTGCGACGGACCGCCCGGACCCCGACGCCTGCGCTGCCTGTGTCTCATGATCGCCCTCCCCGGCACCCACAGTAGGGTAAGCCGTCGTGTGGGACGTCTTCCTCAGCTACAGCCGCAGTGATGTGGAGCGGGTGCGGCCGCTCGCGCGGATGCTGCGCGACGGCGGGCTCGACGTGTTCACTGACGAGACCGGAGTCGCGTCCTTCGCCGGCATCAGTGACACCATCCGGCGCGAACTGGCCCGCTCCAAGGCGCTGCTCGCCTACTACTCCGCCGGCTACCCCGAACGCGAGGCCTGCCAGTGGGAGTTGACGACGGCCTACCTGGCCGGCCTGGGGGAGGGCGACCCGCGCGGCCGGGTCATGGTCGTCAATCCCGAGCCGACCTCCGACCACATCCACCCCGTCGAACTCCGCGACGCCCGGCACGCCTCGGCCGACGAACCCGCCGCCCTGGTGGCCGACGTACGCGAGCATGTCGCCCGCCTCGACGGTCCGATGGCGATCCAGGAACGCGCCGTACGACGATGGCTGTCGGGCTCGCCGGAACCGCGCTCCGACTTCCTGGGCCGCCTTTCCGAGCTCTGGCAGGTGCACTCCGCCCTGCACGCCCACTCCGCGCACCTCGTCACCGGCAGTGCCGCCCCGCGCGCCGTACAGATCCGCGGCATGTCCGGCATCGGCAAGTCCGCGCTCGCCCAGGAGTACGCCCTCCGCTTCGAGGCGGCCTACCCCGGCGGTGTCTTCTGGGTGAACGGGCAGGCGTACGAGGAGTCCATGCGTGCGCTTTCCGGTTCCGGCGCCACTTCCTTCGGTACCGGCGAACCGTTCCTGTGGATCGTCGACTCCGTCCCCGCCGACCGGCTCACCGCCCGGGACATCGCCGCGATGGCGGCACCGCACCCCCTCGGCCACACCGTCTTCACCCTGCACAGCCGTGCCTACGACGGGATCGGCACCCCCGTGGACCTGGGACCGCTCGACGCCCCGCACGCGCGCGTGCTCGTCGGCGGTGACGAAGCACTGGCCGAGGCGGTGGAGGGGCACCCTCTCGCGCTCGGCCTCCTGGGACGCGCGATCCGGGCCGGACACCAGCCGCGAGAACTGTACGACCGCCTCCACGCGCGCGGGGGTTCGCTTCTCGACACGCTCGCAGCGGGAGACGTGACCGGCGCTCTCGTGCGGGACGTGGACACGGCGGACGCCGCCGACGTGCTGCGCTGCGCCGCCGTACTGCATCCACTGCCGTTGACCGCGGAGGACGCGGAGCGGGTGCTCGCCGCCGCCGACCGCGTGCCCAGGG
>NZ_JAWOAI010000908.1:0-2288 GCF_033194735.1 Streptomyces sp. W16 | reverse complement strand
CACTGCGCCGCGCCCTGCGGTTCGGCGACGCCTGGCACGGCTCCGGGGTCGATGCCGAGGGGCTCACCGGGGTACGGGCGCGGCTCGACGCGCTCGGCACCGAGGTGGGACGCGACCCCGGTGAACTGGCCCTGACAGCAGGCCTGTTCCTCGTACCGCCCGGATTCACGCCCGCGGTGAAGGTGCCGGGGCGCCCGCTGGGCGGAGCCGACGCTAGTGCCGAGAGCGTCCGGGACGAGCTGGGCCGGCTGGCCGACGCCGGGCTGGTCTCCGCGTCCCTGTGGCTGCCGGTGGCCACGGAGGCGCTGCCCGACGCCCTTGAATGGGTCGCCCGGGAACTCGTTTCGGATTTTTCCAACCAGTGAATATTTGTCCGACCCGCCTGTGGTGATCATGCCAAAACGCTGGTATTCCTTGCTCGCATGACGACTTCACGTCAATTACAAGTGGGAACAGGGAGGTTGGCGGCGGGCGCGACCGCACTGGCGCTCGTGCTCGTCGCCTGCGGCGGCGGTGGGGACTCCGACTCCTCCGGCGGTGGGAGGCAGAAGGTCACCGTGGCCGCGTTGCCGCTCACGGACGCGGCGGCGCTCTACATCGCCCGGGACCGCGGACTGTTCGTGAAGGAGGGGCTGGACGTCACCATCCAGCCCGTCCAGCAGAGCATCCAGGCGCTGCCCGCCCTCTCCAAGGGCCAGGTCGACGTGATCGCGAGCGCGAACTACGTCACCTTCCTCCAGGCCGACGAGAAGGGCACCCTCGACCTCCGCATCCTCGCCGAGGGGGTCCGCACCGCACCGCACATGATGGACGTCCTGGTCCCGAAGGACTCGTCGATCAAGAACGCCGCCGACCTCAAGGGCAAGACGGTCGCCGTCAACATCCTCAACAACATCCAGTCGCTCACCCTCAACGCGATCCTGGACCAACAGGGCGCCGGACGCCCCGTCTACCGGCAGATCGCCTTCCCGCAGATGGGCCCCGCCCTGCAGAAGGGCCAGGTCGACGCCGTCCACGCGGTCGAGCCCTTCGACAGCGCGATCCAGGGCGAGTTGAAGGCGAGGGTGCTGCTGGACGGCGGTTCCGCGCCCGTCCAGTCCCTGCCGATCAGCGGCTATGTCACGACGAGCGACTTCGCCGAGAAGCACGCCAAGGCCGCGGCGGCGTTCAAGCGCGCCATCGAGGCCGCTTCGAAGATCGCCGCCCAGGACCCCTCGGCCGTACGCGCCGAACTCCCCAAGTACACCAAGGTGACCGCGGACCAGGCCAAGACCATCGACCTGCCCGCCTATCCGGCCACCACCGATGCCGCCCAACTGCGCCGCCTCACCGAACTCATGCGGAAACAGGGGCTGTTGACGAAGGCGATCGACCCGGCCACGCTCCTCGTCAAGTGAACCGGCGCCAGGAACTCGCCCTCGGCGCCCTCGGCGTGCTGATCGCCCTCGGTGCCTGCGAGGCGGTCGGCAGAGCGGGCATCGTACGCCGCGGTTATCTGCCGCCCGCGTCCGAAGTCCTCGCCCGTGCCGTCGAGTTGGCGGCCGACCGCACGTTCCTGGACGGCGTCGCCGCAACGCTCCACGCCTGGGCGCTCGGGCTCGGACTGGCCTGCGCGATCGCGATCCCCCTGGGCCTGCTGCTGGGCAGCATGCCGGTGATCGACGACGCCGTACGCGCGGTGATCGAGTTCCTGCGCCCGCTGCCGTCCGTCGCGTTGATCCCCCTTGTCTCCCTCCTCCTCGGTTCCGGCACCGGGACCGAGGTCGCCCTGATCACCTACGCCTCGGTCTGGCCGCTCCTCTTCAACACCGTCCAGGGCCTGTCCGAGACCGACCCCCTGGCCAAGGACACCCTGCGTGCCTTCGGTTTCGGCCGCCTCTCGATCCTCCTGCACGTCGAACTCCCCACCACGGCCCCCTTCATCGCCGCCGGCCTGCGCATCTCGGCCGCCACCGCCCTGATCCTCGCCATCGCCACCGAACTCCTCTCCGGCTTCGGCCAGGGCCTCGGCATCTTCATCGCACAGGCCCAACTGGCCACGGACGGAACGCGGGACGTGCTGGCGGGGGTGGTGTGGGCGGGGGTGCTGGGACTGGTCGTCAACGGGGTGCTGGTGTGGGGGGAGCGGAGGGCATTTCCGTGGACGGCCGGGCATCGAGGGCGGGACGGCTCCGACGGGGTGCGGCGGAGCGGACCCGCTGTCGCGCACCGGGACGGACCGGACGGTGCCAGGCGGGACGGATCCGATCCCGCACGGCCGACCGGCTCCGGTGATCGCCGGCCGGAGG
>NZ_JAWOAI010000907.1:0-2289 GCF_033194735.1 Streptomyces sp. W16 | reverse complement strand
GATCCGCGCCGCGCTGCCGCCGGTGCTCACCGCCGTGCGCCAACGTCTCGCCGCTCCCGGGCTCATGCTCGACCTCGGCCCGTACATCAGCCTCCCCGCGTTCCGGAAGACGGCGGGCACCCCCACCGAGACCGGCCCGGGATTCGAGCGCTACGGCGCCGTCGTCCTCGCCACCCACGACGACCAGCCGGCCCCGGGCATCCGTGTCGACCTCCTCGACGAGGCCGGTCAGGACCCCTACCTGCCCGCGGCCCGCGTCAACGACCAGCCCTTCCCGGCCGAGGTCGCCCTGCGGCTGGTCCGCGACCCCCGTTTCGCGGCCCTCCTCGCCGATCCCGGCGAGCCGATCGCGGGCGAGTGGGACAAGGACGGCACCTGGTGGCCCCAGCACCCGGGCCACTCCGTGCCGGACCTGGTCGTCGAGGCGGCCAAGGAGTACGGACTCGGTGAGGACGCGGCCACGCTGTATCTGATGCTGCTCGCCATGCCCGACCCGACCGACCGCACGACGGCCCGGTGGACGGGGTGGAAGCCGGCCCGGCTCAAGGCGGCCCGCGCCGAACTGGCCGCCACCGACCTCGTGGTCGAGGCCACCCGGACCAGGGCCGGCCGCTCGCTCTTCCTGCCCGGCGGCTGGGCCGAACAGCCGTCCCCGCGCGTTCCCCTGGAGCGCTGGAAGCTGCCGCTCTTCGACATCGTCGAGGGCGATCACGCGTCCTTCGGCGTGATCGTGCCGACCGAACCGGTCGCGGACCTGTACCGCAGAGCCTGGCAGCGGGTCGGCGACGGCGACGCACCCCGGTTCGAGGAGCTGAAGGTGCGACGGGGCCGCCGCCGCTGACGGCCGCCGCGCAAGGGGCGCTGGAAACCACCGGCGCCCCTCCTTCCCTCCCTCACCCATCGACGATCAACTGACCTACCCAGCAAGGACATTCATGACCCTCACCGACACGGCGACGGCCCTGCCCGCCCGGCAGACCCTGCCGGCCGAAGAGCGCCACGCCACCGAACTCGCCTTCCTCGCCGCCCACGACGAGGGGCCGCGCCCGCCCGGCTGGCTGCTGACGCCCCGATCCGTCATCACCTTCGTGTGCGGCAGCGCCGGCGAAGCCCTCAAGCTGCCCAAGCCCCACGAGACGCTGCCCGGTGAACTCGTCGTAGCCCCCAAGTTCGTCGGTGAACGCGCCCTGGTGGAGCGGTGCGTGGTCACGCTCGCCGGAGAACGCGGACTGCTGCTGGTCGGTGAACCGGGCACGGCCAAGTCGATGCTCTCGGAGCTGCTGGCGGCGGCCGTCTGCGGCACCAGCGCGCTGACCGTGCAGGGCACCGCGGGCACCACCGAGGACGCCCTGCGCTACGGCTGGAACTACGCCCTCCTCCTCGCACAGGGCCCCACTCCCCAGGCGCTGGTGGACTCGCCCGTGCTCGGCGCGATGCGCTCGGGACTGGTGGCGCGCGTCGAGGAGATCACCCGCTGCCTGCCGGAGGTGCAGGACGCGCTGGTGTCGATCCTCTCCGACCGGCGGATGAGCGTGCCCGAGCTGTCCGGCACGGACGCAGCGCAGGTCGCCGCCGCTCCCGGCTTCACCGTCATCGCCACCGCGAACCTGCGCGACCGCGGTGTGTCGGAGATGTCGGCCGCGCTCAAGCGCCGCTTCAACTTCGAGACGGTGCACCCGATCGCGGACGTCGACGCCGAGACCGCGCTCGTGAAGCGGCAGGCTGTCGCGGCCGTCGAGCGGGCGGGCGCGGCCTTCGACGTCGACGACGCGGTGCTCGACGTCCTGGTGACCGTCTTCCGTGATCTGCGGGCCGGGCGTTCGGCCGAGGGCTGGGACGTGGAGCGTCCCGGCACGGTGATGTCCACGGCGGAGGCGGTGCAGGTCGCCGTGTCCCTCGGGGTGGCCACCGCCTACCTGCCCGCCGGGGACCCCCTCGACCTGGTGCCCGGGCATCTCCTGGGCGTGGTCCGCAAGGACGATCCCACCGACCACGCACGCCTGTTGGGCTACTGGGACGGCCCGGTGCGCCGCCGCGCCGAGGACGGTTCGGCGACCTGGCGCCGCCTCTGGGACCTGCGGGAGAACCTTCGGTGACGATCGCTCAGGACCCCAGGGCCGCGCTCGACACCCTGGCCGACTCCGTGGTGCCGTATCTGCTGGGTGTACGGCACCACAGCCCGGCGCTCGCCGCCGCCGTGCCCGCGCTGCTGGACGCGGCCGGCGCCGAGGTGGTGTGCGTGGAACTTCCGGTGGACTTCCAGCCGTGGCTGACCCACCTCGGCGCGCC
>NZ_JAWOAI010000906.1:0-2290 GCF_033194735.1 Streptomyces sp. W16 | reverse complement strand
GGCGAGGACGCCATAGCCGAGCAGGAACGCGCCACCGATCAGGCCGACCGCCCTGAGCGCGCCCGGCCGGGCGACCACCACCGCGCCGACCCCGCCGACGCCGAGCGCGATGAGGAGGGCGTCGGACAGGGCGCAGATGCCGACCACGGCGAGGACCGCCTCGCGGCGGATGCCCTGGCGCAGGACGAAGGCGTTCTGGGCGCCGATGGCGACGATGAGCGAAAGGCCGGTGCCGAATCCCGCGGCGGCGGCGGACAGAGCGTTGGTCACAACCTCGACGCTAGAGAGGCCGGCACCAGGAGTACAGCTAAAGATTCTTACGTAACATTAGCGCTCGTGATGATTTCGGAGCTGCCCCTCGACCAGGTGCGGACGCTGCTCGCGGTGGTCGACGAAGGCACGTTCGACGCGGCGGCCACCGCCCTGCATGTGACGCCCTCGGCGGTCAGCCAGCGGGTGAAGGCCCTGGAGCAACGCACGGGCCGGGTTCTGCTGCTGCGCACCAAACCGGTGCGGACCACGGAGTCCGGTGAGGTGGTCGTGCGGTTCGCCCGCCAACTGGCCCGCCTGGAGCGGGACGCGCGCGCCGAGCTGGGCATGAGCGGGGCCGGGGAGCCGACCCGGGTGTCGGTCGCGGTGAACGCGGACTCGCTCGCCACCTGGTTCCTGGGCGCCCTCACCCGCGTCCCGCGCGACGTGCCGGTCTGCTTCGAACTCCGCCGCGAGGACGAGGACCATACGGCGGCCCTGCTGCGCGAGGGGCTGGTCATGGCGGCGGTGACCTCGTCGCCGGACGCGGTACCGGGCTGCTCGGTGCGCGCCCTGGGGCGGATGCGCTATCTCCCGGTGGCGAACCCGGAGTTCAGGGACACATGGCTCGCCGGCCCCTTGCGGGACGCGCTGCCCGAGGCACCGGTGGTGACCTTCGACCGGCTGGACGACTTCCAGGACACCTTCGTACGGCGGCTGCGGCGCGGGCAGGGCGGGGCGAGTGCGGTACGGCATCTCGTGCCGACCTCGGAGGGCTTCGTCGAGTCCGTCGCCGCGGGGCTGGGGTGGGGCATGGTCCCGGAGATGCAGGCCGAATCGCTGCTGCGTGCGGGCGAGTTGGTGAACCTCGCGCCCTCGCGAGCGGTCGATGTACCGCTGTACTGGCAGCAGTGGAAGCTGGATTCGCCGGCGTTGGCGGCGGTGGCCGACGCGGTGGCGGCGACGGCGATGGAGGCGTTGCGTTAGGAGAGCTGGGTGGGTCGTTGGTCGGCTGACGCGCCATCGTGGCTGGTCGCGCCCACGCGGCGGAGCCGCATATCGACGCCGCCCGCGCCCCTTTGGGGGCGCTGCTGGACCCGGGACAATTGGGCGGCGACGCTGTCCAACAGCATCTCCAGGGCCGTTGGATACGCGCTGTCCACCATGCGGGTCGCCAGCAGCGGTGCCGCCTCCGCGATGCGGGGATGGGTGGTGCGGGGCAGGCGGGCGTAGGTCGAGCGCCACATCGACTCGTCGGCGCGCAGAGCCGCGCTCGGCAGTGCCAGGGACGCCGCGTCCAGGGCGGCGAAGGCCAGGGTCTGGTCGATGAACGCGTGGTAGATCCGCACGGTGTCCGGCAGTGGGAGGCCGGCCGTGCGCAGGACGTCGAGTACGGCCTCGTCGGCGGCCAGTTCGTTGGCCCGGCCGGTGACGCGGCTCGCCGTGAGCTGGGCGGCCTGCGGGTGGGCGACGTACGCGGCGTGGATGCGCAGGCCGATCGCGCGCAGGTCCGCCCGCCACTCCCCCGTCGGCTTCCAGCCCCGCAGCGCCTGCCCGACGAGGGCGTCGCCGATGGCCAGGGTCAGTTCGTCCATGCCGCGGAAGTAGCGGTAGAGCGTGCTGGGGTCGGCGTCCAGGGCGAGGCCGAGGCGGCGGGCGGTCAGGCCGGCGCTGCCGTGTTCGCGCAGCATGCGCAGGGCCGTGTCGACGATCAGTTGCTCGGACAGGACGGTGCCGCTCTTGGTGGGACGGCGCCGCCGCCGTTTCTCCTCGGACACCACCGGTTTCGGCATCTCGGCCTCCCTGTCCGTCCTTATGCCAACGCCATTGACCTTATCCGGACGACCGGCGTTGTATCTCCGGAGAGATATCGGCACTGAAGGAGTCCTTGCCATGCGTGTACTGCTCGTGGGAGCCGGTGGCGTGGGTGGCGCGATCACCCGGATCGCGGCCCGGCGTCCGTTCTTCGACGCGATGGTGGTCGCCGACTACGACCTGGCGCGCGCGGAAGCGGCGGTCGCCGCGCTCGGGGACGGGGGCG
>NZ_JAWOAI010000905.1:0-2297 GCF_033194735.1 Streptomyces sp. W16 | reverse complement strand
GCGAGGCCGCCCGCGCCGCCTGGCGCACCGCGCTGGCCGGCGTCGACGAGCCCACCCGGCTGGTCGACGGTCCCGCGCCCGCCGGACCGCTCGAACCTGCCCAGATCCGCGTCGAGTTGACCGAGCGGGTCACCTCGCGGCTCACCGCCCGCGCCCGCGAACGCGGAGTCACCCTCGGCACGCTCGTCCAGGGCGCCTGGGGCCTGCTGGTCGGCCGCATGACGGGCCGTCAGGACGTGCTGTTCGGTACGACGGTCGCCGGACGCGACGCCGCCGTCGACGGCATCGAGTCGATGATCGGCCTGTTCATCAACACCCTGCCCACCCGCCTGCGTTGGACCCCCGGAGACACCCTGGGCGGACTCCTCGACCGGCTCCAGGACGAACAGAGCGCGCTGCTCGACCACCAGCACCTCGGCCTCGCCGACATCCAGCGCGCCACCGGCCACGCGGGCGGCGGCGAACTCTTCGACACGCTCGTGGTGTTCGAGAACTATCCCGGCGGCGAGGGCGCCCCCGGCATCACCGACCCCACCGGCACGATCGCCGTCGCCGGACACGCCTTCCACGACGCCGTGCACTACCCCCTCGCCCTCATCGTCAAGCCCGGCCGCCGCCTCGACCTGCGCCTCAAGCACCACGCCGGACGCCTCGACGCCGACGCCGTGCAGTCCCTCGCCGACCGGCTCACCCTCGTCCTCCACGCCCTGGCCGACGACCCCGGCGCCCGGATCGCGGACCTCCACCTGCTCACCCCGGACGAGCTGGCCGCCGCCCACCCGGCGGGGGAGACCCGGCCGGTCCCGGCCACCACCCTTGCAGCCGAGTTCGCCGCACAGGTCGCGCGAACTCCGGACGCCACGGCGGTCGTCTTCGACGGCACGACCCTGACCTACGCCGAACTGGACGCGCGGGCAGAGGAGTTGGCGGCGCGGCTGCGGGCCAAGGGCGCGGGCCGGGAGCGGTTCGTCGCCGTCGCCGTACCCCGCTCGGCGGAGCTGATGGTGGCACTGCTGGGAGTCCTGAAGTCGGGGGCCGCCTATCTGCCCCTCGACCTGGACTACCCGGCCGAGCGTCTCGCCTACATGCTGGCCGACTCGGGCGCGACCACGGTCGTCACGACGGAACGGGACGCGGACCGGCTCCCCTCGGTCGAAGGCCTGGACGTGCTGCGGGTGGACGCGGAGGGCGGAGAGGCTCTGTTCGGCGGCGTCCAGGACCCGGCCCGCCCCGACGACCCCGCCTACCTCATCTACACCTCCGGCTCCACCGGCCGCCCCAAGGGCGTCGTCGTCACCCACCGCGCCATCGGCAACCGACTCGCCTGGATGCAGGGCGCGTACCAACTCACCGCCGACGACCGGGTGTTGCAGAAAACCCCGTCCAGCTTCGACGTCAGCGTCTGGGAGTTCTTCTGGGCGCTGCGCGAGGGCGCCGCCGTCGTCCTCGCCGCGCCGGACGGCCATCGCGACCCCGCCTATCTGGCCCGCCTGATCCAGGCCGAGAGCGTCACGACGATGCACTTCGTGCCCTCGATGCTGGAGGCCTTCCTCGCCTCCGAGGAGGTCACCGCCGACCCCGCGTGGGCGGGCAGCCTGCGCCGCGTCTTCAGCAGCGGCGAGGCCCTGTCCGGTTCCGCCGCCACCCGCTGGCACGAGCTGACCGGCGTCCCGCTGCACAATCTCTACGGTCCCACCGAGGCCGCCGTCGACGTCACGCACCACACCTACGACGGCACGCCCGACACCACCGTGCCCATCGGCCGCCCCGTCTGGAACACCGGCCTGCGCGTCCTCGACTCCTGCCTGCGCCCGGTGCCGGACGGCGTCCCCGGCGAGCTGTACCTGACCGGCGTCCAGCTGGCCCGCGGCTACCACCGTCGCCCCGCGCTCACCGCCGACCGCTTCGTCGCCGACCCGTACGCCACCGAACCCGGCGCCCGCATGTACCGCACCGGCGACCTGGTGCGCCGCCGCCCCGACGGCACGATCGACTACCTCGGCCGCACCGACCGCCAGGTCAAGCTGCGCGGCAACCGCATCGAACTCGGCGAGATCGAGGCCGAGTTGACGCGAATCCCCACAGTGGCGCGGGGCGCCGTCGTCATCCGCGACCAGCGGCTCATCGCCTACGCGGTCCCGGCGGCCGGAGCAGACGTGGACCCCGCCGAACTGCGCGCCGCCCTCGCGGACGCCCTTCCCGCACCCCTGGTCCCGGAGGCGTATGTCGTCCTCGCCGACCTCCCGCTCACCCCCAGCGGCAAGCTCGACCAGGCCGCGCTGCCCACCCCCGAGGCC
>NZ_JAWOAI010000904.1:0-2300 GCF_033194735.1 Streptomyces sp. W16 | reverse complement strand
CCGTGCCGCGCCGCGACCGCCGCCCGCGCCGCCCGCCCGTCGGGGTAGGCGGCAAGACCGGTCAGTGAGTCGGCTATTCGCTCGCGCAGCCACGCGGGGGGCGTGTTCGCGCGGACGTTCACCGCCAGGTCGATCAACTGGGCGCCGTCGTCCCGGACTTCGGCGTCACCGTGATGACGGAGATCATGGGTTTCGCGCGTGGGGTCGTGGGCTCTGTCAGTGTGCATGGGCGTGCCCACCGTGATGGTGATGCCCGTGGTGGTGACCGTCGTGGTCGTGACCGTCGTCGTCCGGGTGGAAGTGCGGCTGCTGCGGCTGCCCCACCTTGTCCTCGAAACCGGGCAGCGCGATGCGGTACACACACGAGTCGCAGTTCATCCGCAGATCACCCTTGACCGCCTCCCGGTACCGCTCCATCACCAGGTCGAGCAACTCCGGCTCCGGACCGATGACTTCGGCCGACCGTACCTCGGTCTCCGGGTGCGCCGCCGCCCAGCCCTCCGTCTGCTGCCGCACCCGCTCCGGCAGGATGCCCGTGAACAGGAAGTACGGCAGCACGACTATCCGTCGCGCGCCCAGCTTCACACACCGGTCCAGGCCGCTCGGCACGTCCGGCGCCGCCAGCGACACGAACGCCGGCTCCACACCCGCGTACCCGCGCCCCTCCCACAGCAGCCGCGCCGCCTTGTGCACCTCGGCGTTGGCGTCCGGGTCAGTCGAACCACGCCCCACGAGCAGCACGGTCACGTCGGCCCGGTCCTCGGGCGTGCGCGCCGACTCGCCGAGCGCCTCGTCGAGCCGCCGCTCCAGCACCTTCAGCAGCGACGGGTGCGGGCCCAGCGGACGGCCGTACGTGTAGGAGATCCCCGTGTGCCGCTCCTTCTCCCGGGCCAGCGCCGCCGGGATGTCCCCCTTGGCGTGCCCGGCGGACACCAGCATCAGCGGTACGGCGGCGAACCGGCGCACCCCGCGCTCCACCAGCTCGGCCACCGCGTCGCCCAGCGGCGGCGGCGACAGCTCGATGAAGCCGCCCGCGACGGGCAGTTCGGGATGGCGACGGCCCAACTCCCGTACGAAGGACCGGAACGCCTCGGCTCCGGCCTCGTCCCGGGTGCCGTGTCCGGCGATGAGCAGGGCGGGCGGCGGGGTGGTCACGATTTCTCCTCGGACGGTGATTCGGACGGTGATGTGGGGTGGTACAGCAGGGCGTTGAGGGCAGCCGCGGCGACCGCCGAACCGCCCTTCTCGGACACGTTGCTCACGGCGGGCAGCCCGCTCTCGCGCAACGCGGCCTTAGACTCGACCGCGCCGACGAAACCGACCGGCAGCCCGATGACGAGTGCGGGGGAGACGTCCAGCGTCAGCAACTCCTCCAGGGCGGTGGGCGCGTTGCCGATCACCCACAGGGCGCCGGGCCCGACCTCCTCGTAGGCGAGCCGGATCGCGTGCGCCGAACGGGTCAGCCCCGGCCCGGACTTGGCGTCCTTGAGCCGGCACACGGTCCGGAGCTGCGTGATCCCGGCCGCGACCATCGCCACGTCCACGACCACCGGCGCCCCCGCGTGCAGCGCGCTGTGCGCCTTCGCCAACTCCCCCTCGTCCAGGACGAGATCGGACGCGTACTCCAGATCGGCCGCGGAGTGGACGACCCGCTCCACGACCGCACGGGTCAGCGGCGGGAGGCGCGAGGTGTCCAGTCGGGCGCGCATCCGCCGGTAGGACTCCACCTCGATCGGATGAACCACCCGGTCCACAGGGATCATTCGGCCACCTCCTGCGCTGCCCGATCCGCCTGCCAGCGGTACCCGCGAGGCGTCACCATGCGTCCCGCGATGTCCCGGGTGGCCGTGTTGCCCACGGTCACCACTGTCATCATGTCGACCGTCGCCGGGTCCAGCGCGGCCAGTGTCGTCAGTCGGCTGGATTCGTCCGGCCGCGAGGCGTTCCGTACGACACCGACCGGCGTGGCCGGTTCCCGGTGCTCGGCGAGGATCGCGAGGGCCTTCGGGAGCTGCCAGTCACGGCCCCGGCTGCGGGGGTTGTAGAACGTCACCACGATGTCCGCCCCGGCCGCGGCCCGCACCCGCCGCTCGATGACCTCCCACGGCGTGTGCAGATCGGACAGGCTGATGGAGACGTGGTCGTGGCCGAGCGGCGCCCCGAGGATCGCGGCGGCGGCCAACGCGGCCGTCACGCCCGGGACACCGACCACGTCGATGTCGTCCGACGCCTCCGCCAGCGCGGGCGAGGCCATCGCGTACACCCCGGCGTCACCGCTGCCGATCAGCGCGACGGCCTGC
>NZ_JAWOAI010000903.1:0-2311 GCF_033194735.1 Streptomyces sp. W16 | reverse complement strand
GCCGCCGGCGCGGGTCAACAGGCCCTGCCGCGAGCCGAGTTCCTGCGGGAGGTCGCCTCGCACGTGCCGGACGGCGACGTCCGCTCCCGTCTGCTGGTGGCCGCGGGCTTCTCCGCGCGGACGTCGGTGCGGCACGCGGCGTCCGTGCTGGGTTCGGGGACGCTGATCTCGGCTCCGGACACCGTGCCCTTCGCCCTGTGGTCGGCGGCGGGGCACCTGGACGACCTGCCGGAGGCGTTGTGGCAGACCGTCGCCGGGTGGGGCGACCGGGACACGACCTGCGCGATCGTGGGCGGTGTCGTCGCGGCCCGCACCGGCACCGACGGCATCCCGTCGGCCTGGCGGGAGGCCCTGGAGGCGATCCCCGCCTGGAGCGGCTGGGACGCGCTCGCGGCGGGCCGCCAACCCTCCGTGTAGGGCGGCCGTCAGCCCAGGACCGTCCCGGAGTTCTTGTCGTTCACCGGGCGCAGTCTGGAGAAGGTGCTCAGGTCGATGGTGTGGCCCGTGTACGGGGCCTTGAACACCGCGGGGTGCCGGTCGTGGTCCACGCCGTTCTCAGTGTGGTCGACGATGGTGCGCAGGAATCCGCCGACGAGCGGGGCGTTCTTGAACTGGTTTCCGCTGGTGCCGATCGCCACGTAGTAGCCGGGCAGGTCCGTCTTGTCGTAGACGGGCGTCCAGTCGTCGGTGACGTCGTAGACACCGACGACTCCCCTCGGGCGGTTGGGGACCGTCAGGGTCGAGAGGCGTCGGGCCGCGCGGGTGGCCTGTGCCTCGAACACGGCCTTCGTCACGTCGGTGGCGACGCTGTCGGGGTCGTCGACCCACTGCAGCGGGTCGCATTCCGGTTCGGTCCCGCCGATCAACAGGCCGCCGCCCACCTCGGCCCGCAGATAGACGCCGAGATCGATGTCCGCGAGACACATGTCCGGGGCTCCCGTTCCACCCCGCCCGGCCGGTCCCGGTACGTGGTGCACCTCCTGGCGCAGCGGCCGGAGCGACACCGTGAAGTCGTCGCCGACGCCCGCGAGTTCGTTGATCCGGCCGGACCAGGGGCCGGCCGCGTTGACGACGATGCCGGTGTCGATCCTGGTCCCGTCGTCGAGCAGTACGGCGGACACCCGCCCGGAGTGGCGGACCACCTGCGTGACCGCCCTGTTCAGCATGAACACCGCGCCCTGCCGTACGGCGGCGTCGGCCAGGTTGGCGGCGGCCAGTTGGGGATCACTGACGTAGCCGGCGTCCGGGGTGTACACCGCGCCGAGGCTCTCGGCGGACCGCTCCCAGAACGCGTCGTCGGCCAGGCGCTTCGGCGGCCAGTGGCGTCCCGTGTCGATGCCGGGTATCTCGGCGGTGAGGCGGTCGGTGTCCCACTCCTCGTAGGGCACCCCGACGGTGTCGAACAAGGGGAGGTACAGGGCTCTGGGGGCGATGTCCACGTCGAGGAAGGCGAGGCCGGTCCTGACGTACCGGACGAGGTCGGCAGAGTCGGGCAGCCCGGTGTGCTCGGCCCAGTTCTCCCAGTGGAACCTGGACTCCCAGGCGGTGGCGACACCGGCCAGGGTGGAGAAGTTGAACCGCATGATGGCGCTGGACGCGCTGGTGGAGCCGTGCCCTATGCCGCGTGCCTTGTCGACCACGACGGTGCTGCGGCCCGATCTCGCCAGTTCGAGCGCGATCGACGTTCCCATGACACCGGCTCCCACGATCACGGCGTCGGAATGCATCGGCGATCCTCCTTTTTCGTCGATCGTTCGTCGATCGTAGGAGCGTCGGCGGGTGTGCCAGAAGCGCTCGTGGTCGCGCCTCACGGCGCTTTCCCGCATCAGGTGTTGCGTCAGGTGTCGCGGTCAACCCGCCGATCGGCGCGCGGTGTTGATCCGGGCCAGTTTGAGCGCGAGATGCAGGGTCAGGCGGTCCATTCCGTCGTCGAGGGAGAGGCCCGTGATGCTCTCGACGCGCTTGAGCCGGTGGTAGAGGGTGGTCCGGTGGACATGCATCGCCTGGGCCGTGCTGCCGGAGTCGCCGGCGCGGTCGAGGAATTCCTCGGCGCTCCGGACGAGGACGGCGTGTTCCGGATTCCCGAGCAGGTCTCCCACTCCGGGAAACGGGAGGTCCTGTGTCAACTGGTCGAAGTCGACGCGTAGTAGCAGGGCGAAGGGGCCGAGCGAGGACCAGGACGCCACGCCGCCGAACACCGGCAGGAGCGTGGCCGCACGGACCGCGGTGCCGGCCTGCCGGTGGGCGTCGACGACGGCTTCGAGACCGTGCACGGTGGCGCTGAGGCCGATCGCGCAGGTCCGCCCGGGCC
>NZ_JAWOAI010000902.1:0-2312 GCF_033194735.1 Streptomyces sp. W16 | reverse complement strand
GCGAGGCGGGCCACCTGGTGTGGGCCGAGACCGTCGCGGGCGGCAACTACACCCACCGCGTCCTGGCCCGCGGCACCGAACTCCGCCTGACCGACCTGCGCGGCGACGCCTGCGCCCACCTCCTCCTCTACGCGGCCGACCGCCCCTGGGAGCGGCTGAACGTCGCCGACACGGTCAAGGTGCAGTGGAACGCCTACCTCGGCGAGGGCCAGCTCCTCCTCTCCGACCAGGGCCGCGTCCTCGCCTCCCTCGTCGCCGACACCTCCGGCCACCACGACGCGCTCTGCGGCACGTCCACGCTCGTCCGCAACACCGAGCGCTACGGCGACGGCACCCCGCAGTCCGACTCCCCCGCCGGCCGCGAGCTGTTCAAGCTCGCCGCCGCCAAGAACGGCCTCGAACCCCGCGACCTCCCGCCCTCGCTCTCCTTCTTCCAGGGCGTCGAGGTCCGCGACGACGGCTCCCTCGACTTCACCGGCTCGTCCGGCCCGGGCGGCAGCGTGACCCTGCGCGCCGAGCAGGACGTGACCGTACTGATCGCGAACGTGCCCCACCCGACCGATCCCCGTGACGACTACGTCAGCACCCCGCTGGAGGTACTGGCCTGGCGCGCCGAGGCCACCGGGCCGGGCGACCCGCTGTGGGAGGCCACGCCCGAGGGCCGCCGCGCCTTCCTGAACACCACCGAATTCCTTGCCGCGAGGGGGCTCGTATGAAGACCGAGGACGTACCGGCCCGCGCCGCCTGGTCCGCCGTCGTCCGCACCGGCGAGACCCTCACCATCACCGACCTGCACGGCAACCAGGCCGTCGACTTCCTCGTCTACGACGCCCACGACACGTCGGTCCGCTACAGCGCGCCCGACACCATCCACGCCCAGGGCGGCATCTTCCTGACCACCGGCAGCGTGCTCATGTCCAACGAGTACACGCCGCTGATGACCGTCACCGAGGACGAGGTCGGCCGGCACGACACGGTCGGCGGCGCCTGCTCCAAGGAGTCCAACACCCTGCGCTACGGCCACCACACCTGGTCGCAGCACGCGTGCGTGGACAACTTCCTTGCGGAGGGCGCCCGTTACGGCCTCGGCAAGCGCGACCTGGTCTCCAACATCAACTGGTACATGAACGTGCCGGTCGAGAAGGACGGCACCCTCGGCATCGTCGACGGCCTCTCCTCCCCGGGCCTGAAACTGACCCTGCGCGCGGAACGTGACGTCCTGGTCCTGGTCTCCAACTGCCCCCAGATCAACAACCCTTGCAACGGCTTCGAGCCGACGGCCGTACAGATGACGATCGTTGGGGCCGCCTCCCACAGGGATGCCTCATGACCTTCGACACGCTGCTGATCGCCAACCGGGGTGAGATCGCCGTCCGCGTCATCCGCACGGCCCGCGAACTCGGCCTGCGCACGGTCGCGGTGTACTCCGACGCCGACCGCTCGGCACCCCATGTGCGGCTCGCCGACGTGGCGGTACGGCTCGGCCCGGCGCCCGCGAAGGAGTCGTACCTCGACGCCGACCTGGTGCTGAAGGCGGCGAAGGACACCGGCGCGGGCGCGATCCACCCCGGCTACGGCTTCCTCTCCGAGGACGCGGCCTTTGCCCGGCGCTGCGAGGACGCGGGCATCGTGTTCGTGGGACCGACGCCCGCGCAGCTGGAGCTGTTCGGCGCGAAGCACACGGCACGCGCGGCGGCCGAGGCCGCAGGGGTGCAACTGGCCCCGGGCACAGGCCTGTTGGCGGACCTGGACGAGGCCCTCGCCCAGGCCACGCACATCGGCTACCCCGTCATGCTCAAGGCGACCGGCGGAGGCGGCGGCATCGGCATGTCGGCATGTCGCTCCGCCGACGAACTGACCGAGGCCTGGGAGCGGGTGCAGCGCGTAGCCGCTGCCTCCTTCTCCTCCGCCGGTGTCTTCCTGGAACGTCTCGTCGAGCACGCCCGCCATGTCGAGGTGCAGGTCTTCGGCGACGGCGAGGGCGGCGTCGTCACCTTCGGCGACCGAGACTGCTCCCTCCAGCGCCGCAACCAGAAGGTGGTCGAGGAGGCCCCCGCCCCGGGTCTGCCCGACGCCATACGCGCCCAACTGGCCTCCTCCGCCCGCGACTTGTGCGCCTCGGTCGACTACCGCTCCGCCGGGACGGTCGAGTTCGTCTACGACGCCGGCCGCGAGGAGGCCTACTTCCTGGAGGTCAACACCCGCCTCCAGGTGGAACATCCGGTCACCGAGGAGATCTACGGCGTCGACCTGGTCGCCTGGATGCTGCGCCTGGCGCGCGGCGAGCGGGGCGTCGTACGCGACCCGGGCAG
>NZ_JAWOAI010000901.1:0-2317 GCF_033194735.1 Streptomyces sp. W16 | reverse complement strand
CGTCGCCGCGCACACGGCCGTCACGGGGGCGGGCGCGTTCTCCCGGCCGCCGCAGGCGGGACGTCATCTGTACGTCGATCTCGGGCCGTTGCGTCACGCGCTCGCCCCGCAGGGGGTGGGCGACGCACAGGACCTGGAGGAGTTCCTCACCGCCCGGCTCGGCATGCCCGCGCCCGGCGGCCACCGCTTCGGCGACGACCTGGGCGCGCTACGGGTACGGCTGTCCACCGGACCGCTGCTGGGCCGTACCGACGAGGAACGCGCGGAATGTCTCACGTCACCCTTGCCGTTGGAACTGCCACACGTGCAACGCGCGTTGATGTCCTTGAGGTCGATCTTCGACGATCTCCGCGACGACGCTCAGCGATGGGAGCCTCCTCGATGACGCAGCAGTCCGAGTCGACCACGACGAGTACGACGACCCCGGACGCCGGCCGCACGGCGTCCATGCCCCTGTTCACCCCCTCGTCCCCGCCGCTCGCCGAACCCCGCCCCCTCGGCGAGCGACGCGTATGGCCCCGGACCTTCCACGACCGGCTCACCGCGCCGTTGCCCGGCCTCAAGGCGATCGCCCGCTTCGCCCGCGAGGGCTCCGTACGACCCCGCCCCGAAGGCCTCGCGGACATCCCCCGACTTCCCTTCGCCCCCGAGCCGTTGCCCCGGGTCGACTCCCTGACCGTCGCCGTCACCTGGGCGGGGCACGCCAGTTGGGTGGTGCGCATCGGCGGCCTGACGATCCTCACCGACCCGGTCTGGTCCCGCCGCATCCTCGGCACCCCGGCCCGCATCACCCCCGTGGGCGTGGCCTGGGAGGCACTCCCGCCGATCGACGCCGTCGTCATCAGCCACAACCACTACGATCACCTCGACGCCCCCACCCTGCGCCGACTCCCGCGCCACACCCCGGTGTTCGCGCCGGCCGGCCTCGGCAGCTGGTTCCGCCGCCGCAGATTCACCCGCGTCACCGAACTCGACTGGTGGGAGGCGGCCCAACTCGACGGCGTCCGGCTCGACTTCGTGCCCGCCCACCACTGGTCCAAGCGCAGCCTCACCGACACCTGCCACTCCCTGTGGGGCGGTTGGGTGATGACGGCACCGGACGGACAGCGCGTCTACTTCGCGGGCGACACGGGCTACGGCCACTGGTTCTCCCGCATCGGCCGCCGCTATCCGGGTATCGACCTCGCCCTGCTGCCCATCGGCGCGTACAACCCGCGCTGGTGGCTGAGCGACGTCCACTGCGACCCGGAGGAGGCGGTTCAGGCCGTACAGGATCTGGGCGCGCGACGGATGGCCCCGATGCACTGGGGCACGTTCGTCCTGTCGGCTGAGCCGGTCCTGGAACCGCTGACACGGGTGCGGACGGCCTGGGAGCAAGCGGGTCTGGCGAGGCAGGACCTGTGGGATCTACCGGTGGGAGGCTCAAGAGTGCTTGCCTAGAAGGGAGTTCAGGCGGGAGTTGTCTTCCGCACCCTGCGCCACACGGTCGGCGCCGCGCTGATCACCACGGTCAGCGCGACCGCCGCCACCACACCCTCCCAGGGCTCGGGGAACAGCGAGCCGCCGAGGATGCCGATCAGCTGGTACGTCAACGCCCAGGCCAGACAGGCCGGCGCGTTGCCCCGGGCGAACCGGCGGATCGGCCATTCGGCCAGCAGACAGGCCAGCATCACCGGGATACGGCCGGCCGGCACCAGCCGGGACAGCACCAGCACCGTCACCCCGTGGTCGGTCAGCTTCTCCTGCGCCTGGGCGAGCCGCTCCTCCGGAGCCCGCGCCCGGATCGCCTCCAGCCAGCGCGAGCCGTTCTTCGACCCCATCCCGCGCCGCCCCAGCCAGTACAGGGCGATGTCCCCGAGGAACGCGGCCAGCGACCCCGTCACGAACACCAGCGCCAGCGCGAACGGCGCCGTCTGGTGAAAGGCGACCACGGCCGCCGAACTCACCAGCGCCCCCGTCGGAATCACCGGCACCAGCGCCCCGAACAGCACCAGCAGGAACAACGTCGGGTATCCGATGGCCTGTTGGGTGGATTCGGGCGAGGTCGTCGCCGTCGCGGACAGCGCGTCCGCGATCCAGCTCACCGTGCGACCTCCGGACGTACGCTCTCGCCGTGCCCGAGCCGGTGCACCGCCACCGAGGGCGCGAGCTGTGCCGCGATCCGCACGAACTCGTCGCCCGGCGTGTGGAATTCGTGCGGGCGCACCGCGTCCATCCCGATCGGCCAGTACGTGCCGTAGTGCACCGGCACCGCACTGCGCGGCGCGAGCCGCACCAGCGCCTGGGCCGCGCGCCCCGCGTCAGATGCCCCTCGCCG
>NZ_JAWOAI010000900.1:0-2324 GCF_033194735.1 Streptomyces sp. W16 | reverse complement strand
CGACAGCCCGGGTCCCGCTCCGCCGCCGTAGCGCGACCCGTGCCCGCCGCTTCGCGGCCGACATGCTGCCGCCGATCCTCACCCGCGTGATCCGCAACGGCCTCAGCCGGTCCTGAACCGGGCCTCGATGCCCGCGAGCACCAGGTCGAGCCCTTCCTCGAAGTGCCGGCCGTAGTCCTGGAAGATCTCCGCGCCCGCCGCGGCCGACAAGGGGAAGTCGGCCATCAGGCGGGCGCGTTCGTCCATGTCGTAGCCCTCGCGGCGCTCGTCGGGCAGTGGCTGGACGCCCTGTTCCTCGCTGACGAAACCGATCGTGTAGAGGTACGACGTCGCGGTCGCGCGGACCGCCTGGGCGAGGGTGAAGCCGGCCTCCGTGAACAGGCGCAGGGTGTCTTCCATCTGCACGGCGTGCAGGGTGCCGGTGAAGCGTGAGCCGCTGAAGACCTTGGCGCCGTCGCGGTAGGCGAGCAGCGCGTCGCGCAGGCCCCGGTTGGACTTCAGCAGCCGTTCCCGCCAGGTGTCCTCGGGTGCGAGCGTGGCGCCCGCGACCATCCGGCGGTACATCTCCGTCGCCATCTCGTCGAGCAGCGCCTGTTTGTCCTTGAAGTGCCAGTACAGGGCGGGCGCCTTGACGTCCAGTTCCTTGGCGATGGCGCGCAGGGACAGCCCGTCGAGGCCGACCTCGTTCAGCAGTTTCAGGGCGGTGTCCGCGACCCGCTTGCGGTCGAGGGGGACGCGTCGTTCCGTACTCACGCTTGACAGCTTAACAGCGTTAAGGACACCCTGGTGACCGTAGCCACTTAACAGCGTTAAGGAGACGGATCATGGCAGAGCACGTGGACGTACTGATCGTCGGCGCCGGCCCGACCGGCCTCGCCCTCGGCATCGACCTGGCCCGGCGCGGGGTGGACGCGCTGGTCGTGGAGAAGGCGGACGCCCTGTTCCCCGGCTCGCGCGGCAAGGGGATCCAGCCGCGCACGATGGAGGTCTTCGACGACCTCGGAGTGATCGACGCGATCCTCGCCAAGGGCGGCACCTACCCGACCGGCGCGGTCTGGCGGGACGGCCGGAAGGTCGGCGAGCACCAGATGTTCGACCCGTCCGAGACGGACCCCGACACCCCGTACGACACCCCGTGGATGGTGCCGCAGTGGCGCACCCAGGAGATCCTGTTCGCGCGGCTGACGGAGCTGGGCGGGACGGTGGCCTTCGGACGGGAGGTCACCGGCTTCACCCAGGACGAGTCCGGTGCGACCGTCGGGTTCGCCTCCGGTACGGCGGTCCGCGCCCGGTACGTCGTGGCCGCCGACGGCGGTCGCTCGGTCGTACGCCGGACCCTGGGCATCGGCATGACCGGCGAGACGGTGGACCCCAACCCGATGCTGGTCGCGGACGTCCGGATCACCGGCCTGGACCGCGACAACGTGCACGTCTTCCCGCCGCACGGAGACGTCGGCTTCCTCGCGGTCTTCCCGCTGGCCGGCACCGAGGACTTCCAGGTCATCGCCCAGTTCCCGGAGGGCACCGACGTCGACCTCTCCCTCGACGGCATCCGCGAGACCGTGGCCGGCCGCACCCACCTCGCCCCCGAGGCCGTGACCGAACTCCGCTGGGCCTCGGACTTCCGGCCGCGCGCCGCGCTGGCCGACCGCTTCCGCGCCGGGCGGGTCTTCCTCGCCGGGGACGCGGCCCACGTCCACTCGCCGGCCGGCGGACAGGGCCTCAACACCAGCGTGCAGGACGCCTACAACCTCGGCTGGAAGCTCGGCGCGGTGCTGCGCGAGGGCGCCCCCGAGTCCCTGCTCGACACCTACGAGGAGGAGCGGCTGCCCAACGCCGCCGACATGCTCGGCATCTCCACCGGCGTCCACCGCGGCGAGGTGCGGCGCGGCAGGGCCACCCAGCAGCTCGGCCTCGGCTACCGGGACCGCTCACTGGCGGTGGAGACCCGCACGGACCTGCCCGAGGACGCACTGCGGGCGGGCGACCGCGCCCCGGACCGCACGATCGACGGCGTACGCCTCTTCGACGCCTTCCGCGGCCCGCACTGGACCCTGCTGGCCCTGGACACGAAGCCCCCGGCGGCCGTCGGCGACTCGGTGCGGGTCGTGGCAGGACCCGCCACCGAGACGTACGGCACGGGTCTCTTCCTGGTCCGCCCCGACGGCTACGTCGGCTGGGCGGGCGCCACGGAGGACGGCCTCGCGCAGTACACGGACCGTGTCGGCATCCGCGTCGGTTGAACCGGACTCGCCGGTGACAGCTCCAACTAGACCGAACTGGCCAGTGACAGCTTGACCGCGAAGCCCAGGAACAGCGCGCCC
>NZ_JAWOAI010000899.1:0-2326 GCF_033194735.1 Streptomyces sp. W16 | reverse complement strand
CGCCCGCCCCCGGCAGGGCGTCGGCGAGAGCGCGGACCGCCCGGTCGACCTCGTCACCGGGGCCGTGACCGGTGCCGAACCCCCGGGCCCCGCCGGCCCAGGTCCAGGTCATGAACAGATCACCGGCGTCGGCCAGCCGGACCTGGACCACCGGGCGGCTCGTCATGTCGTCGGTGACCCAGGACGCCACCTCCTCCTCGTGCACGATCCGCCGGCGATAACGGAACTCGGCCGCCTCGATGTACTCCTGGAGCGCGACGCGTCCCGGGCCCGGCTGCGCCGACATCCGTACCTTCGGCGGCGGCGAGACCCGCAGTCCGGCGGAGGCCGCGGCCTCGGCGGCCACCCCACCGAGCGTCATCGTGCCGTTCGCGTGCCCGTCCGCGCCGTGCCGGTACGTCTTCATGGCCGCATTGGGGAAGACGGACGCGAGGTCCTCGACCGGGGCGGACGCCGGGCTCGGATTCAGGGCCAACGAGGCGCCCGCGCAACGGTGTTCGGCCAGTTCGAAGAGCAGCCCTTGGTCCTGTCGGCGCATCGCCAGACGGAACACCAGCCGTACGGCGTCCTCGGCGAGCCGCAGCCACTCACTGCGCGCATGGGCGGTGGCGAAGTCGTAGCGTGCCGCCTCCAGGGCCAGTGCGGCGGGCAGCGCGAGGGAGAGCGCGTTGCCGATGGACTCCTGCTCCCGGTCGCCGTGGTCCGTCCGGTTCAGGTTGTCCTCAAGGGTGCGCGCGAGCATGAGGTCGACCTGCGCGCACCGCTCGAACACCCCCCGTTCCTGGTACACGTCCCTGGCTTCCTGGGCCAGCCGCTTCATCTCGTCGATGTCGCCCCGGGCGTAGGCGTGTTGGGCGCCGAGCAGCATGCTGTCGGCGGCGGCGATCGAGGCACCGAGCCGTTCGAACCGTTCCAGGCTCGCCGTCAACAGGCCCTCCGCGCCGGTGTCGTCGCCGCGCTGACCGGCGAGGAAGGCGCGCGCCTGCTCGCAGACCGCGAGGTCGCCGAACCACCGCTGCCGCTCGAAGAACGCGGACGCCTCCGCGAACAACCGCTCGGCGAGGTCGAGTTCGCCCCGGTGCATCGCGGCGTACGCCCGGTGCGCCAGCAGCACCTGCTGCTCACCGGTGTCGCCCAACGCCCGGAAGCGGTCCTCGGCGCGCGCGAAGTGGTCCTCGGCCGCGTCGAAGCGTCCGGTCGAGGAGCAGATCAGACCGAGGGCGACCAGCAGTCGCGGGATGGTCTCCACCGCCGTCTCCGGTGTGGTCGACAACAGCGCCGACGCCTGTTCCTCAGCGGCTCCCCATGCGCCCCGGTCCATCAGCAAGTGCACCCGGTTCAGGCCGAGTTCGGAGGTGCGCAGTCCGTCGGGGTCGTCGAACCCGGGCAGTCTGAGCGCCGCCTCGTCGAGACAGGCCAGCGCCTCGTCCAGGCGCCCGGTCCTGCGCAGCAGATCGGCCCTGGCGATCAGTGTCCGCAGCACCATCTCCAGCCACAGCTGACGGCCGCGCGGCCCCATCGGCGCCGACGCGATGCCGTCGAGCAGGGCGTGGGACCGGTCGATGGCCTCCTCCGCCGCCACCAGGTCCGTGGCGGCGAGCTGGACGCTCGCGACGTTCGCCAGCAGGTGCGCGCGCAGGAACCGTACGTCGGGGGAGTCCTCAAGGGACTCGGCCAGCGTGAGCAACTCCTCGTAGACGGCGATCGCGGCGGCGACATCGGCGTTGAGGTGATGTTCCTCGGCCTGGGCCAGACCGCTGTCGAACGGTTCGCCATAGAGCGGTGTCACCGCGCCGACATCATCTGCCGTGTCGTCTTCCTGGTCCGGCATCCGTCAGTAGTCCTCATCGGTGGTGGCGGCCGCGATCTCGGCGAGGAACGGGGCGGGTGAACTGCCGTGCGGTGGCGCGCCGTACGCAACGGGCTGTGTCGCCGCCGTGAGGCGCCGCCGCACCAGCGCGCGGATCGCGTCGCGTTCGCTGGCGGATTCGGGGCCCGGTCCCGGGTCGAAGCCGGGCAGCAGCACACCGAGTTCGACGCGCGGCCGGGTCTCGCCGGGCGGCAGGTCCAGGTCCGCCCGGCCGGTCCACATGTCGTCCCGCCTGGCGAGCGCGACCCGTTTCCGCGGACCGTCGTTCACCCGGACCTCCGCCGCGAGGCGCGCACCGGTGGCGGGCGCCGCGACATGCGCGACGACGTCGACCTCGAACTGCCGTCGCGCGCCGAGTGCGTGGACGGTCCAGGACACCGCGGTCTCGGACGCGTCGACGAGACCGGGCGGGTAGCGGCGCCAGTCGTTGGGACCCGAGCCCCGCGCGATCAACCG
>NZ_JAWOAI010000898.1:0-2333 GCF_033194735.1 Streptomyces sp. W16 | reverse complement strand
GGCGACGCCCACCCCATCTACGCGCCGATGCTGCTGCCGGACGCGGCCACCGCGGAGGCACTGCGCCACCAGACGGGGATCGCCCGGGCCTTCGAGTACTTCGACAAGGTCACGGTCGCCTGTGTCTCCATCGGCTCCTGGGAGCCGGGCATCTCGACGGTCTACGACATGCTCAGCGACGAGGAGCGGGCGCACTACTCGTCCCTCGGTGTCGCCGCCGAGACGTCCGCGCACCTCTTCGACGCCGAGGGCCGCCGGGTCGGCCGGGACCTGGGCGAGCGGTGCATCACCGTCAAGGCGGACCAGCTGCGCCGTATCCCCGAGGTCGTTGCGATCGCGGGCGGGCAGCGGAAGGCGGCGGCGATCGACGCGGTACTGCGGTCCGGGCTTGTCACCAGCCTGGTGACGGACACCGCTGCCGCGGACTATCTGATGACGGCCGGCACGCCGCCGAAGTCGGCGCTCGGCCGGACGGACCCCGACGGGATCTGACAGGCTCTGGCAGAAGGCCGTGAGGGGGCGGCCGTGGCAGCATCGGGCGCATGCTGCTGCGGTTCGTCTCCCGAGTGCCTCTCGTCTGCCGGGTTCTTCTCGTCTGTCTGGCGGTACTGCTGCCGGCCGGCTGCTCGTCCACGGCCACGAGCGGGGGCACGGGGACCGTCAAGGCGTCCCAACTCCCCGCCGAGGCACAGCAGACCCTCACCCTGATCGACCGGGGCGGCCCCTTCCCGTACGCCAAGGACGGGGTCGTTTTCGGGAACTACGAGAAGCTGCTGCCGGAGCAGAAGCGTGGCTATTACCACGAATACACCGTCAGGACGCCGGGCTCGCGCGATCGCGGGGCCCGGCGCATTGTCACCGGGCAGGGCGGCGAGATCTACTACACCGATGATCACTACAAGTCGTTCAGGACGGTACTGAGATGACGGAGCTCGCGGTCACCCTGGACCTCGACGGGGTCACGGACAAGGCCGGCCTGATGGACGGTGTCGCTCGCGCTCTCCAACTGCCCGACTGGTTCGGCCGCAACTGGGACGCGCTCGCCGACAGCCTCGGCGACCACACCGTGTGGCCCGAAGGGGCCGTGGAGCAGGGCCTGTTGGTCGTCGTACGGAACTGGCGGGCGTACGCGAAGGTGCGGCCGGGGGAGTGGGAGACCGCGGTCGACGTTTTCGGTGACGCGGTCGACCGGACGCCGAATCTGTCCGTAGTGCTCGCGCTGGGCGGAGACGGGCGCTAGGTCGTGTCCGCAAAGTCCCGCCTGCCCTGCGGGCGGACGACGGGACCTTGCGGACACGACCTGGGACCTGTCGTCTGGATCATGCCGGCGTCGCGGGGTGTGGCACGCACTCCCCCACTGCCTTAAAGGCGTGGGGGGACCCCCAGCGGCGTTGTCGTCGGTTGCCGACTCCCCCACGCTCGAACAACCTCGCGCGGGGGGACCCCCATCGCGTCGCCGCCCTCCTCCGCCTTGCAGCTGCACGCACCACACCCCGCTCGGGTCGGTCGACAAGGCACCGTGAGACAGGCCGGCCTGATCCAGACGACAGGCCCTAGGCCGATTGTCCGAGGCGGCTGGCAGAGTGGTCGGTATGGAGCAACAGGAGCAGCGCACGTCGGTGCGTCTCGTGGTCGTGGATCCGGATCTCGACGCGCAGTGCGACCGGGTGGAGGAACACCTGCTGGCACCGCTGGCCGAGTCCGCGGGGGGAGCCGGTGAGCACGCGCTTTTCACGGACGGGCTCGTGGTCTTCCGGCGGGTGCGGGAGACACTCGCCGAGGCGGTGGCGCGCGGCCCCAAGGTGTGGACGCCGAACGGCCGTTGGGAGCACGAGGGCCTGCGTATCGTCGAACTGCCCACCGACGACACGGACTTGCTGTACGCGCTGCTGCGCGAGCTGTCCGGGCTCCTGGTGGCGCCGCCGGACCTGCCGGACCCCTCGGGCGTCGTGGCCGCGGTCCGCGGCACCGTCCTGACGCCCGAGAAGACCGCCGTCGGCCTGGTCGGCGCGCTGGCGCGGGTGCTGTCCCTGGTGGACCTCACGCCCGACGCCGACACGGCCACCCTCTTCGCGGCGATCGAGCCGGCCGACGGCGAGGACGTGAGACTCACCTACGGGCAGGACGAGGCCTGGCAGCGCCTCGCGCACCGGCTCACGATGTTGCTGACGGAGTCGGCTCCGCTGCATCGCTTCCTGTACTGACCCGGCCTCCACTCACTGGGAACGCCGCCTGCGGCGGGCGACGAGGAGGGCGGCCGAGCCCAGCAGCACGGCCCCGGCCGTCGCGGTGGCGACGAGTGCCATGGGGCCCGTGCCCGTGTGGGCCAGCGT
>NZ_JAWOAI010000897.1:0-2343 GCF_033194735.1 Streptomyces sp. W16 | reverse complement strand
GGCCGGGACGTCAGGGCCGCGCAGCTCAGCGAGCCGGTGCCGGAGCGCCGTCCCCCGCGTCCGTGGGGGAGGCACCCGGCTCGGCTCCGGTACCGAGCTGTGACTCGCGCTGCCGTGGAATTCGCTCACCCGGGGAAGTCTGGCATCCACCACTGACAATTGAGGTTTCTGTGCCGGGAGAGGCGCCACGGGAGCGGGCCGCGACAAGTGAGCCGCGCCCCTCGAACCGCGCCCTGATCCGGTCCGCGGCCTTCATCATCTGCGGCGCCAGCAGGAACCCGAGCCCCATCACGACCACACCCGCGACCGCGTCGAGGAGGTAGTGGTTCGCGGTGCCCATGACCACGATCGCCGTCAGCAGCGGATAGGCCACACCGACGGCCTTGGTGAGCCGCGTGCCGCCGTAGCGCCACAGCATCACTCCGCACCACAGCGCCCAGCCGCAGTGCAGGCTCGGCATCGCCGCGTACTGGTTGGTCATCCCGCCCAGGCCGCGCGGCGCGCTCGCGTCGCCGCCCCACCAGCCGTACGAGCTGTACTTGGCCATCGTGTCGACGAAGCCGTAGTCCGGGGAGAGGAGACGGGGCGGACAAGTCGGGAGCAGGGTGAAGCCGATCAGGCCGATGAACGTGGACGTCATCAGCCAGGTGCGGGCCGCGCGGTAGACCTGTGCACGTGACCGGAACAGCCAGATCAGGATCGCGGGCGTGATCAGGTAGTGCAGCGACGCGTACCAGAAGTCGGCCGGGATGCCGAGCCAGGCCTCGCGCGTGAAGAGCCGGTTGAGCGGGTGCTCGGCGTTGATGTGCAGGATCTTCTCGATGCGCAGGATCGCCAGACCGTGGTCCACGGCGCTCGTCGTGTCACCCCTGGCCAGCAGGCGGCCCGCCGAGTACGAGGCGTACACCATGAGGATCAGCGGCAGCTCGGTCCACCAGCGCAGCCGGCTTCGCCGGTCCGCCTCGATGCCTGGTGTCTCGGTCTGCGGCATCCGATCGCCCTCCCCCTTCTGTCCTGGTGCGGTGCCCGGTGCTCCGGCTTCCCGGTTGCTCGGTCGGGACACTTTACGGCGTATGCGCGCGCCCTGTTTCGGGCGCCCCCGGACCTCAAAGACGCAGAGATCGCCCCCCGGGTTGCCCTTCTCAATGGTGCGAGATGATGGAGTGACCCGCCTCTCGGCATCTCCCGGAAAGGTCCCCCATGGCACCGCGCATCCTGCTGGCCCGGCACGGACAGACGGCATGGTCGCTGTCCGGGAAGCACACCGGCAGGACCGACGTCCCGCTCCTCGAAGAAGGCCGGCGCGGCGCCAAGGTGCTCGGCGAGCGACTGAACCGGTCCCCGCTGGACGGCCTCCCCGGGGCGGAGGTGCGCACCAGCCCGCTGGCACGCGCGCGTGAGACCTGCGAACTCGCCGGCTTCGGCGACCGCGCCACCGACTGGGACACCCTCATGGAGTGGGACTACGGCGCCTACGAGGGCATGACCCCGGAGGAGATCCAGGACGTACGCCCCGGGTGGCTGATCTGGCGCGACGGCGTCCCCGAAGGGGAGACGATCGCCGAGGTGACCGCCCGCGCGGACGAGGTCGTCGCCTGGGCACGCGCCGAGGACCGCGACGTCCTGATCTTCGCCCACGGCCACATCCTCCGCTCGATCGGCGCGCGTTGGCTGGGCCTGCCGATCGACTTCGCGTCCCGAATACGCCTTAACCCGACGTCGTTGTCGGTACTGGGCTGGGCGTACGGTGAACCGGCCATCGAGAGCTGGAACGACCTGGGCCATCTAGTTACGTAGGCACAGACGCGCCCCTTCAGGGGCGCGGGGAACTGCGCGACCAGCCCCCACCGGCCCGCAGCCGAGGAACTACGCAGCAGTACGAGGCAAGCTCGAATGCCTCTCAAGAAACGTAGACACCCCCGAAGCCCGCCGATGAGGCAACAGCACCCGCGCAGTCCCGGCCAGCATCGTCTGAATCCGCGACGACTGCACCAGGTCCAACAGATCAAGCACCCGCATCCCCGCGGTCGCCGCCTCGTCGGGCCGGCCGCCCCGCGCGAGATCGTCGGCGAGCTCGGCCGTGTACAGCGCGATGTTCCGCGTGAAGTGCGGATCCTGAAGCTGGGCGGCACGCCGAGCGTGCCGCCCAGCCCGCGGCCAGTCGCCCAGCGTCGACCAGCACTGCGCCTCCAAGCCCTCCAATTCGGCCTCTCCGTAGAAGCTCATCCACTCGGGGTCGGCGTCCGAGTGGCCCCGCTCGTAGAGGGCCTGCGCGCGGGCCAGCGCCTGTTCGCAGCCGGTGCGGTCGGCGAGCCCCGCCCAGCCGCCCGCCTCGCGCAGCGC
>NZ_JAWOAI010000896.1:0-2365 GCF_033194735.1 Streptomyces sp. W16 | reverse complement strand
GGGGCGGACGAGGGCGCGGCGGCCCGAGGGGCGGCAGGGCGCGGCGCGGCGACGTACGCGCGTCGATCCTGGCCCTCCTCAAGGACCGGCCGATGCACGGCTACGAGATGATCCAGGAGATCGCCGAGCGCAGCGGCGGCGCGTGGAAGCCGAGCCCCGGCTCGGTCTACCCGACCCTGCAGCTGCTGGAGGACGAGGGCCTGATCGTCAGTGCGACGGAGGGCGGCAAGAAGCTGTTCTCGCTCACCGACGCCGGCCGTACCGCGGCCGAAGAGGGCCCGGACGCCCCCTGGGAAGAGGCTTCCCGAGGTGTCGACTGGGAGGCCCTCAGTGAGATCCGCCAGGCCGGCTTCGGTCTGATGGAGGCCTTCGGTCAGGTCTGGAAGACCGGCAGCAAGGAGCAGCGCGAGAAGGCGCTGACCGTCATCAACGACGCCCGCAAGAAGCTGTACCTGATCCTGGCCGACGAGGACTGATGTCCTCGGGGTCGGAAAGGGTGGCAGGTCAAGGCGCCCCACGGGAGTTCCGTGGGGCGCCTTCCCTGTGCGCGTTCCCGTTCCTGCGGTGCCCCGGCGCCTTCCTCAGGCCACCAGCCCGCCCAGCTTGCGCAGCGTTTCGTTCAGGGCGGCCGTCCCCGAGTCCTTCAGCTTGCCCGCCATCAACGTCACCGCCGCACCCGTGAACTCGCCGTCGATACGGACCGTCGTGGCGTCGCCGTCGGGCGTGAGCGTGTAGCGCGTGAAGACGTTCACGGCCATCGGGCCCTTGCCGCGGATGGCCAGCACACGGGCCGGTTCCGCCTCCTCGACGGTCCACTCGACCTCCGCCGGGAAGCCCATCAGCTTCATGTTCTCCTGGAAGGTCGCGCCCACTTCGAGGGTCTCGGGGCCGCCCTTGGGGAAGTTGGTGTGGGTCGTGTTCCACTCGCCGTACGCGGACCAGTCCGTGAGCTGGGTCCACACCTTCTCGGCCGGGGCCTCGATGCGTGCCTCCGCGCTGATTTCGGCCATACGACCACCTCTTCCTGTCGGGCTACGGTGCTGTCGGGCTACGGTGTCGCGGAACGTAGCCGCAGGGCGCGCAACATTCAATACTGATGAACCGTCAGGAATTGTGTACGTCCGCCTGCCCGGGGTCAGCCCACGCGCTGTATCACCGCCGCGTCGAACAGGTCCCACGCGCGCGGGTGGGCGCTCTCGTCGTGGCAGTGCCACGCGTCCCAGAACAGGTCGGCGGGCAGCGCGTCCTCCGGGGCGTACACCCGGTACACGTACTGCCTGCCGTCGACCGCCGGCAATGCCACCAGCCAGCACCTGCTCTCCATGTTCGCGAAAGACGTACGCCGGGTGCGGCGCGGTTGCGCATGGGGCGCGTGGCAAGGAGGCGCGCGCCTCTTGGGGATGAAGCGCGTGATCTCATCCGTAAGGAGGAGATCCCGTCGCCCGGAGTCCACTCTGTGTGGGATGCCGAAATGCTCCCCTCCGGGGATGCCCTCAATGCGGGGGACTGATGGGGTAGGAGAGTGCAACCCCGTATTCCCAGGCAGTCGAACCGCGAGCAAGGCATCCACCGCGCGGACAGCGATGCCAGGCTCAGTGCAGAGCTGGCAGCGGTGGTGGCGGGTGCCCGCCGCCGGGCCCTGCGGGACGGGGACCGGCAGATCGACACGGCCCATCTGCTGCACAGCCTCCTGGAGTCGGACCCCGAGGCGCGTGCCGTCTTCGGCGACGGCCCCCAGATCGCCAGACTGCTCGGCTACCTCGTGCAGCGCAGTATCGGCTACGGCCTGCGCTGGCAGGGCAGCGTCGAGGACTCCGGGGCGATCCCCGTGATCCCGGCGGCGGAGGGCTGGTCGCCGCTGGCCGCGGGCGCTCTGGAGTACGCCTGCGAGCGCGCCGGACTCCGTGACGGCGACCTGGCCGGCGGCATCGACCTCCTCGCCGCGCTCGTCGCGGACCCCGAGGCCCGCGCCGTCGAGGTCCTCCACCGCGCGGGCATCGAGTCCCCCGAGGTGCTGGTGTGGATCGAGAGCCGGCCGGGGGAGTACGCCGCGGGCGGGGAAACGGGCTGCTGAGCGAGCCGGTGACCGCCCCGGAGGCCGTTCGCACGCTGCCGCCCCCTGAGCCGTCCACGCGCTGAGACAGGTGTCAACAGGGGTGACGCTCATGTCATCGCCTGTCATCATGTGGCCGTGCATACGTCTGAGAGCAGTGCCGCCGGTGGTGCGAAAGGTGTCGGGCTCGGTCTGGCGCTCGGGTCCGCGCTGGCCTTCGGGGGATCCGGAGTCGCGGCCAAACCGCTGATCGAGGCGGGCCTCGACCCGCTGCACGTGGTGTGGCTGCGGGTGGCCGGCGCCGACCTGGTG
>NZ_JAWOAI010000895.1:0-2374 GCF_033194735.1 Streptomyces sp. W16 | reverse complement strand
GCGGAGAACGCCGGGTTCACCCTGCTCACCCTGGACGACGGCGTGCTCCCGCCCGGCACCGGCCCGGACGTGGTCGGCCGGATCGGCGCGGTGGAGCGGGCCGCGTTCATCGCCGCGTCGACGAGTGTCGTCGGTGTCGCGCCGGTCGTGCCGCTCACCTACGCCGAACCGTTCCATGTCTCCAGCCAGTTGGCGTCCCTGGACCACATCTCGGTCGGTCGCGCCGGGTGGGTGGTGAGTGAGGAGGCGCGTGCCGAGGCCGCCTCCGTGTGGGGTCGCCCGCTCGTCGACGGGGCCGCGGCCCGCGCCCGCGAGTCGCGTGACGGCGTCGAGGTCGTCCGCGCGCTGTGGGACTCCTGGGAGGACGACGCGGTCATCCGCTCCGTCGCCACCAGCCGCTACCTCGACCGCGACCGGCTGCACTATGTCGACTTCACCGGCGACACCTACACGGTCAAGGGCCCGGCGATCGTGCCGCGTCCGCCGCAGGGCCAACTCGTCGTGCTCGGCCACCCCGACGGCGTACCCGCCGGGCAACTCGACGTCGCCCTCGTCGAGGGCCGCGACCTCGCCGCCGTCACCTCGGGCGCGGCCACCGCGGGAACGCCCCTTGTCTTCGCGGAGATCGAGGTCGCCCTCGACACCGCCCACGCCACGGCCGAGGAACGCGTCGCCGACCTCGAACGCCACGCGCCCTGGCCCGACCGGGGACGGCTGCGCCACATCGGCTCGGCCGCCGGACTCGCCCTGCTGCTGGGGGAGTTGAGGGCGGTGGTGGACGGAGTGCGACTGCACCCGCTGGTGCTGGACGAGGACCTCCCTGAACTCTCCCGGCTCGTCCTGCCCCACCTCTTCGAACGACGGCACGCCCTACGGCCCCTGCCCGCCGCGACCCTGCGCACCCACCTGGGCCTGGACCGGCCCGCGAACCGGTACGCCTCCGCGGCCGTCCAGGAGGAAGCCCGATGACCGGCACCGACCCTCTCGACGTTTCCCGCCCGGACGCCCAACTCCACCTCGGAGTCTTCTTCCAGGGCGTCAACCACTGGACCGTCTGGTCGGATCCGGCCAGTGGTTCCCAGATCGACCCCGCCAACTTCCGGCGCGTCGCCCAGACCGCCGAACGCGGCCTGTTCGACGCGTTCTTCTTGGGGGAGGGGCTGCGGCTGCGCGAGGTCGACGGACAGATCCACGACCTTGATGTCGCCGGACGGCCCGACGCCATCACCCAACTCGCCGCGCTGGCCGCCGTGACCGACCGGATCGGCCTGGTCAGCACCTCCAACACCACCTTCAACGAACCTGCCGACCTCGCCCGCCGGCTGTCCGGCCTCGACCTGCTCTCCGAGGGCCGCGCCGGCTGGAACGTGGTCACCACCGACAATGCCTGGACCGGCGCCAACTTCCGCCGTGGCGGCTACCTCGACCACGCCGACCGCTACCGGCGCGCCGAGGAGTTCCTCACCGTCGCCCGCGCGCTCTGGGACGGCTGGGCGGACGCGGCCGTCTCCGACTCGGCCGGCGCCCCGGCCTGGGCGGCACCCGGCGCCGTACGCCAAGTCCGCCACCAGGGACCGCAGTTCGACGTCGACCTGGCGCCCACCCTGCCGCGCAGCGCCCAGGGACACCCGGTGATCTTCCAGGCCGGGGACTCCGGCGAGGGCCGGGACTTCGCCGCCCGCAACGCCGACGTCATCTTCTCCGCGCACGGCAACGACTTCGACGACGCACTCGCCTTCGCCGACGACCTGCGGAACCGGTTGCGGGCCGTCGGCCGCCCCGACGACGACCTGCGCATCCTCCCGGGCACCGAGATCATCATCGGCGCCACGGAGGAGGAGGCCCTGGAGAAGAAGCGCTGGATCCGCCTCCAACAGGTCACCCCGGCAACGGCGTTGGGTATCGCCGGACTCCTGTGGGGCTTCGACCTCTCCGGCCGCGACGCCGACGGGCCGCTGCCCAAGGAGGACCCGGTCGTCGCCGAGAACGACGGCTCCTTCGGCGCACGGCGCATCGCCGATCCGCGCCAAGTGGTCGCCGAATGGCGGGAGAAGGCCGACGCGAACCGCTGGTCGCTGCGCGAGACCGTCATCGCGCTCGGCCCTCAACGCGGCCATGTCGGCACACCGGAGAGCCTGGCGGACAAGTTCGCCCACTTCGTCCGGCACGGCGCCGTCGACGGCTTCAACGTCACGCCCTACCTGATCCCCGACGGCCTGGACGACATCGTCGACCTCCTCGTCCCCGCACTCCAGGAACGCGGCGTCTACCGCACCGACTACACCGGCACGACCCTGCGCGAACACCTGGCCCTGCGCGAACCGCTCACCCGCCGCACCGCCACGGACCGACGGCAGGCGGGCTGACCCACGGC
>NZ_JAWOAI010000894.1:0-2375 GCF_033194735.1 Streptomyces sp. W16 | reverse complement strand
CCGCGGCCCGCGCGCCCGCGACCACGTCCCAGCCCCACAGCCCGGTGAACTCGGCCACTGCCGTGCACTCCGAGGTGCGGCCGCGGCGGCGCGTGCCGGACCGGATGTCGCGGATACCCCGGCTGCTGCCGATCGTGAAGCCCATGCCCCCTCCAACGGGTCCGACGCACCGGTGGTTACGAGACGGATGCGGATCGTCACTCTGCGTCCACGCCTACCCGGTGCCGCATGGTCCAGGCGGCGCCCAGGAGCATCCCGGGTGGTGTGCTGAGCGGCACGCGCCCCTGCGTGCACCGCTACGCCCACCTCCGGCCGTCCTATGTCAAGTGAATCGTGCGCGGGCAACCGTAGGTTCATTCGAAGGGGTGGCGAATGGTGGCGTTTCCGGGATCGCCGTGGCTGGACCAGTGATCGTAGGATTACTTTGTGTGCACAAGTCCTCGGGGCACATGCACTCGTGGGTATGCCGGAGGCAACTCGTCATCTCGTTCGAAGGGTGACAAGTGCGGGACGGGAAGCCGTATTTACCGGCATTCTGATAGGGCTTGGCGCACAGCGGCGACAAGTGGTTCCAGGGATGGGGGCGTTCCAGTGGGCGGCAACGGCGGAAGCGGGACGACCGCGGCCAGTACGGACAAGCTCCCCAATGAGCTGCTCGGCTCGTGGTTCGTGCGCAGCGGCTGGTCCAAGGGCGAGCTGGCGCGCCAAGTGAACCGCAGGGCGCGCCAGTTGGGGGCCAACCACATCTCCACGGACACCTCGCGCGTGCGTCGCTGGCTGGACGGCGAGAACCCGCGCGAGCCGATCCCGAGGATCCTCTCGGAGCTGTTCTCCGAGCGCTTCGGCTGTGTCGTCTCGGTCGAGGACCTGGGACTGCGCGCCGCCCGCCAGGCACCGTCCGTGTCCGGCGTCGACCTGCCCTGGACGGCCCCGCAGACGGTGGCCCTGCTCAGCGAGTTCTCGCGCAGCGACCTCATGCTGGCGCGGCGCGGCTTCCTCGGAACCTCGCTGGCCCTGTCCGCGGGACCGTCCCTCATCGAGCCCATGCAGCGCTGGCTGGTCCCCGGCCCCTCGGCCCTCCAGCAGGAGCCCGAACCGGTCGGCGCCTCCCGGCACATGGGACGGCTCTCCAGGCCCGAGCTGGAGCTGCTGGAGTCCACCACGGCGATGTTCCGCAAGTGGGACGCCCAGTGCGGCGGCGGTCTGCGCCGCAAGGCGGTCGTGGGACAGCTGCACGAGGTGACCGACCTCCTCCAGGAGCCCCAACCCGAGGCCACCACCCGCAAGTTGTTCAAGGTCGCCGGCGAACTCGCCGAGCTGGCGGGCTGGATGTCGTACGACGTGGGGCTGCAGCCCACCGCGCAGAAGTACTTCGTCCTCGCCCTGCACGCCGCGAAGGAGGCGGGCGACAAGCCGCTCGGGTCGTACGTGCTGTCCAGCATGAGCCGCCAGATGATCCACCTCGGCCGGCCCGACGACGCGCTGGAACTGATCCACCTCGCGCAGTACGGCAGTCGGGACTGCGCGAGCCCGCGCACCCAGTCCATGCTGTATGCGATGGAGGCCCGCGCCTACGCCAACATGGGGCAGCCCGGCAAGTGCAAGCGGGCCGTCCGGATGGCCGAGGACACCTTCGCGGACGTACACGACTGGGACGACCCGGACCCGGACTGGATCCGGTTCTTCTCCGAGGCCGAGCTGTACGGCGAGAACTCGCACTCCTATCGCGACCTCGCCTACGTCGCCGGCCGCAGCCCCGCCTACGCCTCGCTCGCCGAGCCCGTCATGCAGCGGGCGGTGGACCTCTTCGCCAAGGACGGCGACCACAAGCGGTCGTACGCACTCAACCTCATCGGCATGGCCACCGTGCACCTCCTGCAGCGCGAGCCCGAGCAGAGCGCGGTGCTCGCGGCCGAGGCGATGACCGTCGCCAAGAAGGTGCGCTCCGAGCGCGTCAACACTCGTATCCGAAAGACCATCGACACGGCGGTCCGTGACTTCGGTGAACTGGCCGAAGTCATCGACCTCACCGACCGGCTCGCCATCGAGCTCCCGGAGACCGCCGAGGCGGTCTGACAACCCCGGACCCCGGCCGCGGCCGGCCTTCCCGAACCGCCCGACTCGGCTCCCCCATGCCAGGTCATCGGAAGGCCGACCGCGGCCGGTTTCATGTACGGCCGCGCATCGGGCGGCGCCGGTACGGCGGGTGCGGGCCGGGTGGTCGGACGGCCGTCCGACCCGTCGTGACTCGTATTCGAAAGACCGTCCGCGCGGCGGTGCGCGGTGCCGGTGCTCCGGCCTGAATCGTCGAACTAGCCGAGAGACTCCCGGCCGCGCCGCGGGGGAGCGCCGAAGGGGCCCGGACCCCATGCCCC
>NZ_JAWOAI010000893.1:0-2379 GCF_033194735.1 Streptomyces sp. W16 | reverse complement strand
TCGAGGGAGTGCTCGATCTTACCGTCGAAGGCGCTCAGGGCGACCGCGAACCCGGCGTCCACGCTGCGCCGGATCCGGGCGAGGTCGCGCTCCTCGGCGTAGCCGGCGATCAGCACCGCCGTGGCCTGGCCGACCGCCACCGCGGCGGTGAGGACGACGTTCACCAGGGACACGGAGACGCTGTGCACGGCGGCGCTGTCGGTGCCGATGCGGGCGGCGGCGAAGGTCAGCACGCCCAGCACCGAGAACTTCACCAGCACGGTGGCGCCGAGCGGAAGACCGACCCGGGCCAGCCGCACCACCTGGCGCGGATCGGGCCGTCCGGGTCTGATCGGCCGGCCGGCCAGCTCGGTACGGCGGCGCAGCGAGTACTGGTTGAGGCCGGCCGTGACCAGGCCGGAGGCGAGCATGGCAAGACCGGCGCCCGTCAGTCCGAAGCCGGGCAGCGGCCCCGGTCCCCCGACCAGCAGCACCGACAGCGTCACGGACACGGCGGTGCCCACGAGCCCGGACCGCATCACCTGCGCCGACCGCCCGAGCGCGACGAGGACGGACGAGGCCGAGGAGTTGACGGCGATCAGCAGCACGCTGCCCGCCAACATCCAGGGAAAGAGGCCCAGTTGGTAGAGGATGCCGTCCGAAACGCCGAACGCCCCGCCGAGCAGGGGCACCGCCGCGACGGCCGCCGCGCAGACCCCGCCCACGGCGAACGCCGGCCACATCCCGGCGCGCACCAGCGGCAGCAGTCCCTCCGGGTCGTCCCGGTGCGGTGCGACGAACGGCATCACCCCGCGCAACGGTCATGAATGCGCTGCGCTCGCTCACGGCCGACTGGCCTGCCGTCCAACTACCGTGCACCGCATACCGGTTACGGCTGCCGCCACACCCGCTCCGCCACCCGCCGGAAGTTGCCGCCCAGGATCGCGGCGACGGCGTCCTCGGGATATCCCCGGGCACGCAGCGCGCCCTCGACGGTCAACAGACCCTCCGGCGGCATGAAGTCGATCGGTCCCCAAAGGGTGTAGCACTCGGGGTACAGCTCGGGGCTCTGTGCGAGCATCGCGTTGAAGTCCCCTTCGTCGAACGGGTAGTCGGTGGACACCCCGACGTGTTCCGGCCCGACGAGGTCGACGGCGTGGTCGATGTGCCGTACGAGGGCGTCCACGGAGGCGTCGTTGGGGCCGAGGAAGATGCCGACGCCGGTGATGCCGACGACCCCACCCGTGGCGGCGCACTCCCTGGCCTGCTCGTCGGTGATGTTGCGGGGGTGGTCCCACACCGCGCGCATGCTGGAGTGGCTGTAGACGACGGGGAGTTGGGACGCCTCGCACAGGTCGAGTCCGGTACGGGCACCGCAGTGCGAGCCGTCCGCCACCATCCCGACGGCGTTCAACTCCCGTACCAGCGCCCGGCCGTAGGCCGTGAGTCCGTCGTCGACGGCGTCGAGGCAGCCGCCGCCGGCCGCGTTGCGGGTGTTGTAGCTCGGCAGCATGGTGCGCACACCGAGGTCGTAGAAGTGCCGTACCCGGTCCAGGTCCCCTTCCAGCGGCCCGGAGTCCTCCAGGTCGAAGGCGACCGCCACCTCCCCCGCGCGCACGGCTTCGTCGATGTCGTCGACGGTCGCGACCGACCGCAGCCGGCCGTCCGCCGCGATCCGCTCCCGCCAGCTCGCCACCAGGCCGGTGACGTCGGCGGCGCCGTGCGGCGCGTAGCCGACGTTCACCGAGACGAAGCTGCCGCCCGCTCTGCGGTAGCGGGCCAGTTCGCCGACGTCGGCATGGGGCTCCAGCGGCAGAGCGCAGTGCTGCTCCCAGAGCAGGGGCGGACTGTCGGGCGGTGAGGTCTCGTTCGGCACCGTACCGATCATGCCCGCGCCGGGGCTACGGCGTCGAGGGCGGCCCTGTCGAGCCGCGCACCTGGAGTGTCGGCGGGGAGAGGACGGTCTCGGCCGGGCGGGCCGGGTTCGCCATCCGGTCCATGAGGTGCTGCGCGGCGCGACGGCCGATGTCATGGCTGGCGTTGTCGACGGTGGTGAGCCACAGGTGCCGCAGCCGCGCCAGGTAGGTGTTGTCGTAGCCGACGAGGGAGAGGTCGCGCGGTACCCGCAGACCCGACTCCTCGGCGGCCGACAGGGCGCCGACGCAGGCGATGTCGTTGAAGGCGAAGACCGCGGTCGGCGGCTCGGGGGCGTTGAGCAGGCGGACCATGGCGCGGTAGCCGCCCTCCTCGGTCAGGTCGCCCTGTTCCACCGCTGCCAGGTCGGCCAGGCCGTGCTCGCGCACCACCGTCTCGAAGGCGGTGCGGCGCAGTTCGCCGACGACGCCCTGTCCGGCGATGTGGGCGATGCGGCGGTGGCCGAGGTCGACGAGGTGCTCGGTG
>NZ_JAWOAI010000892.1:0-2387 GCF_033194735.1 Streptomyces sp. W16 | reverse complement strand
ATCCCGCAGCAGGCCCCGCCGCGCGGCTACGGCCAGCAGCAACAGCAGCCGCGTCCGATGGCGGCTCCGGCCGGCTACGAGGCGATGCGTCCGGCGGCTCCCCGCCCGGCCCCGGCGCCCTACCAGCAGGACCCGTACAGCAACAACCAGCAGTACCGCGGTTACTGATCCGCATCCTGCGCTGTCGGTGCCTCCTGGCACGATGGAGTGATGGGGAATGCGGAACTGCGGTCGATCCACGTTCATCCGGTCAAAGCGCTCCGGGGCTTCTCTCCCCGGGAGGCTCAGGTGGAGCCTTGGGGGCTGGCCGGTGACCGACGCTGGGCGCTGATCGACGACGGGGGAAAGGTCGTCACGCAACGCGAGCACCCGCGTCTCGCACTGGCCGCCGCCGAGCTTCTGCCCGGCGGCGGTGTTCGTCTGTCCGCGCCCGGCCTCGACCCGCTGACCGTGCCCGTTCCGGAGCCGGTCACCACCGTGGCGATGGAGATCTTCGGCACCAAGGTGGACGCGGTGCCTGCCCCGGACGCCGCGCGCCTGTGGTGCGGCGCGTATCTGGGGTTCGGGGTCCGTCTCGTCCACATGGACGATCCCGCCACGCGCCGCCCCGTCGACCCTGAGTACGGACTTCCCGGTGAGACGGTCGGCTTCGCCGACGGCTATCCGCTGCTGCTGACCTCCGAGGCCTCCCTCGACGCCCTCAATTCCCTTGTCGCGCAAGGCGATCAGCCCGCCGAGGGGCCACTGCCCATGAACCGGTTCCGGCCCAACGCGGTCGTGGCGGGTACGGCGGCCTGGGCCGAGGACGCCTGGTCGCGCCTCGCGATCGGCGAGGTCACCTTCCGGGTCGCGAAGATGTGCGGGCGCTGCGTGGTGACCACCACCGACCAGGGCACCGCCGAGCGCGGCAGGGAACCGCTGCGCACCCTGGCCCGGCACCGCCGTATCGGCGGCAGGCTCATCTTCGGGCAGAACCTGGTGCCCCTGTCCACCGGCACGATCCGCGTCGGTGATCCGGTCCGGATTCTCGCGTAGGCGGAGATCCGCCGATGGGGGTTCGGGTCGGGAACCCTCCCCGTGGGCCCGGTCGTTGAGATCCCGTGAGAAGTTCATGAGAGGCCCTGGGAGAGGTGATTTCGCTCTCTCTTCGACAGTGGTCTCGCGTGGAGGGCTGTGCCTCGGGTTATCACGGAGCGGGAAGGGGGTGCGGGACGGTGGGAGCAATCAGGGGTCTGTGGCGCTGGCGGCACAATCCGCTGCGTCGCGCGACCGATCTGGTCGAAGCCTGGCTGGCCCTCGTGGTCCTGCTGCTGGTCCTGGTCGCCGCGCCCTTGATCGGTTCGCTCGTCGGTGCCGTCGCGCAGGACACCCTGCAGCGGTCGGTGCGCGAGCAGCGCGCGGACCGGCACGTCGTGACGGCCACGGTGGTCAAGAAGCTGAAGGGTGCCGAGCTGGACCCCGACCCCGACTCGGCCACCGCGCGGGACGTCCGCAGCCGGGTCCTCGCCGACTGGACCGCACCGGACGGCACCGCCCAGCACGGCGCGGTGATGGCGAACCTCAACACCCCGCACACGGGCGACCACTTCAAGGTCTGGACGGACCGGCACGGCCGCATAGTGGCCCGCCCGCTGGACTCGGCCACGGCGACGACGCACGCCGTGCTCGCCGGGTTCGGTGCGGCGCTGCTGACCGCCGGGCTCGTCGACAGCGGCCGGCGGTTCGTGCTGTGGCGCATGGTCCGCCGCAGGTACGCGCGTTGGGACCGGGCATGGGAGCGGGCGGGCCCGGACTGGGGCCGGACCGGCACCGGCAGCTGACAGCCTTCCGGCTCTGGTCAACCCACCGCCCGCACGCACGCTACGGTGGACCGGCGAAGGCTTCGGCATCAACCCGCGTATCACGAGGTGGGGGCACAGCAGCGCCATGGCACAGGGCACGGTCCAGGTGACGCACACCGGTACATCGCGGTGGCGGCGCCGCACAGGTGAGTACGCGTCGCTCGCCGCCGCCCTGGAGGCCGCGGCCGAGGGCGACGTACTGACCGTCGCTCCCGGCACCTACCGGGAAAACCTCGTCGTGCAGCGGTCGGTGACCCTGCGCGGCCCCGAGGGTTCACCCGGCTCGGTGCGCATCGCGCCCCTGGACGGCGTGCCGTTGACCGTCCGTGCCTCGGCGGTGGTCCAGGACCTGCATGTCGAGGGCCAGGACTCGGCCGCGCCCGCGCTCCTTGTCGAGGACGGGGCACCGGAGTTGACCGATCTGCGGATCGTCACGCGCTCCGCGTCCGGCATCGAGGTGCGCGGCGGCGCCCGCCCCACCGTGCGGCGCTGCACCGTCGACAACCCGGCCGGCATCGGGATCGCCGTACTCGACGGCGGTGGCGG
>NZ_JAWOAI010000891.1:0-2391 GCF_033194735.1 Streptomyces sp. W16 | reverse complement strand
GGCAGACAGCGCTCACCGGGCACGTCGAGCGGTTGCCGGCTGGTGGCGAGCACGCTCAGCCCGGGAGCCTCGCGCAGCAGGATGTCGCAGAGCATCGCGCACGCGTCGACCAGGTGCTCGCAGGTGTCGAGGACGATCAGCATCCGCCGGCCGCGCAGGTGTTCCACGATCGCGTCGAGCGGCGTCATGCCGGACTGCTCGGGCAGCTCCAGCACGCCCGCGAGGGTCGGTGGCACCAACTCCGGGTCGTGCAGGGCCGAAAGCTCCACCAGCCGCACCCCGTCGGCGAAGCGGTCGGTGACCGCGCGGGCCGCCCGCAGCGCCGTACGGCTCTTGCCGACACCGCCGGGACCGACCAGCGTGACCAGCCGCGAACGCGCCAACTCGGCGTGCAGCGCCGCGAGTTCGCCGATGCGTCCGACGAAGCTGGTCAACTCGACGGGGAGTTGACCGCCGCGCCGCTGTCCGAAGCCGTATCCCATGCCGCCCCCATACCCGTCCGCCAACCGGTCACCACAGCGTAGGCGAGTGACTCCCGAGCGTGAACGGTAGTCGAGTCCGGCGGGTGGACGCGAGATCGCGCCGGTGGCTCAGTGCGGGGGCGCGCAGGTCGGCCGACGCGTGCGCCCCTCACGACGGGCTCACCCAGGTGCCGCTCTACGCCGGGCTCGCCCAGCCGCCGCTCTCGACGGAGCGCACCATGGCGTCCAGTACCGCCGCGCTGCTCACCGCGTCCGGGAGCGTGGCGCCGTAGGACGTCCCCTCGGCGACGGAGCGCAGGAAGCGGTACGCCTCGATGACCTTGAGGTCGTCGTAGCCCATCGCGTTCGCCGCGCCCGGCTGGAAGGCGCCGAACTCGCCGTCGCCCGGGCCGACATACACGGTGGTGACGGGCTGGTCCTGGTACGTGGTGCCGCGGCTGACGGCCAGTTCGTTCATCCGGCGGAAGTCCCAGAACACCGCGCCCTTGGTGCCGTGCACCTCGAAGCCGTAGTTGTTCTGCTCGCCGACCGAGACCCGGCAGGCCTCCAGCACGCCCCGGGCGCCGGAGGCGAAGCGCAGCAGGCAGTTGACGTAGTCCTCGTTCTCCACGGGCCCCAACTCGCCGCCGGTGGCCAGCGCGTGGCCCGCGGTCGCGCCGGTGGGGCGGGCCCGCTGCGGCAGGAAGATCGCGGTGTCGGCGGCGAGGGAGGTGATGTCGCCGAGGAGGTGACGGGCCAGGTCGGCGCCGTGCGAGGCCAGGTCGCCCAGCACTCCGTGGCCACCGCGCTCCAGTTCGTAGCGCCAGGTCAGGGCGCCGTCCGGGTGGGCCGCGTAGTCGCTGAACAGGCGGACGCGGATGTGGGTGACCGTACCCAGCTCGCCGGAGGCGATCAGGTCGCGGGCGGCCTCCACGGCGGGCGCGTTGCGGTAGTTGAAGCCGACCGCGCCCTGCACGCCCGCCTTGGCGACCGCTTCGGACACCGCGGAGGCGTCCGCGGTCGACAGGCCCACCGGCTTCTCGATCCAGATGTGCTTGCCGGCCTCGGCCATCGCGACGCCGATCTCGCGGTGCAGGAAGTTCGGCGCGGTGATGCTCACCGCCTGCACGCGCGGGTCGTCGACCACCTCGCGCCAGTCGCGGGTGGTGGAGGCGAAGCCGAACTGTGCGGCGGCCTGCTCGGCCCGCCCGGGCACGTCCTCGGCGACCGACACGAGCTGCGGCCGCACGGTCAGCTGCGGAAAGTGGTGCGGGACCCGGGCGTACGCCTGTGTGTGCACCCGCCCCATCCATCCGAAGCCCACGACGGCTACACCGAGCGAGGTCACCATGACTGCCCTTCTTTGGACCGGTCCATAAGCTGTTCCCGCCACCCTGAAACGCGTACGTCCTTATGTCAATACCTTTAGATGCCTTTGACAGCCGGCCGGAGCGCATGGAACGGTCCAACCATGAGACCACCGACCATCCGTGATGTCGCCGAACGCGCCGGTGTGTCGAAGTCCCTGGTCTCCCTGGTGCTGCGCGGCTCCGAGCAGGTGCGGCCCGGGAAACGGCAGGCCGTGCTGGCCGCCGTCGAGGAACTCGGCTACCGCCCGAACGCCGCCGCCCGCAGCCTCAGCGAGCGCCGCACCCGCTCGGTCGGCGTCCTGCTCAACGACCTGCGCAACCCCTGGTTCGTGGAACTCCTCGACGGCCTCGGCTCCCGCCTGCACGAGCGCGGACTGCACATGCTCCTCGCCGACGGCCGGCTCAACCGGCGGCTCGGCGAGGACCTCACCCGCACCTTCACCGAACTGCGGGTCGACGGACTGATCGCGGTCGGCACCCTGCCCGCCACGGACGAGCTGCGCGCCGCCGCCATCCACATCCCCACCGTGGTCGCGGGCGCCCGCGAGCCGGTGCTGCCG
>NZ_JAWOAI010000890.1:0-2393 GCF_033194735.1 Streptomyces sp. W16 | reverse complement strand
GCCACCGAACACCCGACCATCCCGCCGCCGACCACGGCGATCCGGTCGCCGATCAGCGGCCTCGCGTCCCACAGGGCGTTGACGGCGGTCTCCACGGTCCCGGCGAGGACGGCCCGCGCGGCGGGCACGGACTCCGGCACCGGTGTCACGGCGCCGGCGGGGACGACGTAGTGCGTCTGGTGCGGGTAGAGGCAGAAGACGGTACGGCCGAGCAGCGCGGCCGGGCCCTCCTCCACGACTCCGACGTTGAGGTAGCCGTATTTGACCGGGGCCGGGAAGTCGCCGTCCTGGAAAGGGGCCCGCATCGCGGCGTGCTGGCTCTCGGGGACACCCCCTCGGAAGACCAGGGTCTCGGTGCCGCGGCTCACGCCCGACCAGAGGGAACGGACCAGCACCTCGTCCTCGGCGGGGTCCGGCAGGTCCACGTCGCGTATCTCGCCGTGACCCGGAGAGCCGATCCAGAACGCCCTCGCGGTGCGTTTCATCGGAATCCTCCTGAACGATCGGGAAGCTGTTCACGTACGGATAACCACAGGCCGCGCACAGTACGCGGCGTTGATCGACTCTGTCATATGGCCGGAGGGTGTGCGGTGGCCCTGAACAACACATACGAAGCAAGGCTGGTCCAGCAGGAGACCGCTGTGGGAGCGGGCGTTCAGATCCTGTTGCTGGCGTTGCTCGGTACGGCGATCGGGATGGGCCCGGCGGGCTGGCTGACCGGCCTGGCGTTCGCGATCGCCACCTGGGCCGTGCTGTCCAAGGCGCTGCACAGGACCCGGACGCGGTCCTTCGGCCCGGCCAACCGGGTCACGCTCGGCCGGGCCATCCTGGTCGGCGGGGTGACCGCGCTGGTCGCGGACTCCTTCGAGAGCTCGCCCCCGGTCACGCTGCTGGTCGGGCTGACGGCGGTGGCCCTGATCCTGGACGGTGTCGACGGCAAGGTCGCCCGGCGCACCGGCACTTCCACGGCGCTGGGCGCGCGCTTCGACATGGAGGTCGACGCGTTCCTGATCCTGGTGCTCAGCGTGTACGTGTCGACGCAGCTCGGCCCGTGGGTCCTGCTGATCGGTGCCATGCGCTACGGGTTCGTGGCCGCCGCCCGCGTCTGGCTGTGGCTCAACGCCCCGCTGCCGCCGAGCACGGCCCGCAAGACGGTCGCCGCCACCCAGGGCATCCTGCTGCTGCTGGCGGGCGCGGACCTGCTGCCGCACACGGCCAACCTCGCCGTGGTGGCGCTCGCGCTCGGCACACTGGTGTGGTCCTTCGGCCGCGACATCCTGTGGCTGTGGCGCACCTCCCGCACCTCCCTCGTCGAGGAGGTTCCGGCGGAGGAGAAGCTGCTGGAACTGGTCTCGCAGTAGGGACGGTTGCGCCGAGGGGCCCGGATCACTGTCGATCCGGGCCCCTCGGTGTGTCTACGACATGCGTGTTTACGACCGCGGCGAGCGGCTGCGTACGACCGCGAAGGCGCCGGCCGCGAGGCCGAGCACGCCCACGATCAGCCCGGCGACACCGAGCCCGCGGGCGGTCGAGTCGCTGCTCGACGAGGAGGCGGAGGCGGCGGTGGACTTCGCGGCGGTGGCCGCCGTCGAGGCCGAGGCGGCCGGGGTCCCGTCGCCGTCCTCGCTCTCCTTGGCGGTGAGCTTGAGGACGGGCGCCGGGTTCTCCGGCTCGTCACCGCCCGCCGTGGTCTCCTCGATCCAGCGGACGACATCGCCGTCCGAGTAGGTCTGCAGCGTCTTGAACGTCAACTGGTCGGTGTCCTCGGGCAGTTGACCGAAGGCGACGTTGAAGTCCTCGAACTGGCCCGCGCCGATCTTGCCGCCGGTCCAGGTGATCTCGGAGACGGCGTCGGTGATGGTGCCGTCGTCGGTCTTCACCGGTGTCTTGAGCTTGCTGGTGGTGACCTTCGCGGTCCAGCCGTTCTGCGGGGTGACAAGGACGCCGAGGACGGGGTGGTCGGTGGGCAGGTACACCTGGACCTTGGTGGTGCTCGCCTTGTCCTCCTCGTTGGGGACACGGAAGGTGATGACCCCGTCGGTGGCGCCCTTGGCATAGCTCTCGGGGTGGACGGTGACATGCGCGGAGGCGACTCCGGCGGCGGCCAGGACTCCGGCGGTGGCGAGCGCGGCGACGGTGCCTGCGCGGCGCAGGGTGGTGCGGTGTGCGGACATGGTGAGGTGATCTCCGTACGGGAAAAGGAAGTTGGGTGGTCAGACCGGGTACGGGATCGGGACCGGTGGCCCTCTGCGGCTGACCGCGTGCCGCAGGAGGAGCTGGCGCAGGGGGGCCGCGTCGGCGGCGGCACGTCCGGGACGGCCGGCGGTGCGGGCGGGCAGTGGTGCGGGGGCGTCCCGCCACCAGGCCACCAGCCCCGGTACGAAGGCGACAGA
>NZ_JAWOAI010000889.1:0-2415 GCF_033194735.1 Streptomyces sp. W16 | reverse complement strand
GAGCGGGACCCGGGCTGTCGACCGCCCGGGCGCGGCCCCCGCCCTTCGGCGCGCGAACCGGGACGGCGGGAAGGGCGGGGCCTGCATGCCCTTCTTGGACTTCAGGCGGACGATGCGGTGTCCGGCGGCCTGCTGGATGCTGAGGGCGCAGTCCTCGCGCCCGCGCACCATCGCCAGCAACTCGTCCTGGACGGGGCCCGGGTCGTCCCAGGTGCCGTAGAGCTTCTGGGTGCTCAGGCAGATCGGGCGCAGGCCCCTGGTGAGCACCGCCTCCCAGACGGCCACGGAGACGCCGGGTGTGTGTTCCGAGCGGAAGTCGTCCAGGACCACGATCCCGCCGGGCAGCAGCGCCTCGCGGGCCGCGCCGATGTCGTCGCGGACGTGCTCGTACAGGTGCGAGGCGTCTATGTGGACGAAGCGGCAGCTGGCCGGGGCGACCTCGGCCGGCACGATGCTGCTGGGGCCTTTCAGGACCCGGGGCAGGGTGTCGTGGAAGGCGAGGTAGTTCTCCTCGAAGACCTGCTGGGTGAGCGCGCTGTACGACTTCGTCGACTCGGCCTGGTTGGCGCCGTCCAGGGCGTCGCCCTCGAAGAGGTCGCACACCGTGAAGTTCTCACCGTCCCGGCTGTGCCGGCCGAGACGGATCGCGCTCTTTCCCATGTACACCCCGACTTCCAGCAGATCGCCCCGCGTTCCCGTGACGTCCTGCCGGTCCAGGAACCATTCGAAGAGCACCTGGTCGAGAACGGGAAACCAGCCGGGAACGTCGTCGAGCCGGCGGGGCGGTCGTGTCGTGCCTGGTACGAGGGTCATCGTGGAGAACACTCCCTGGTGCGGACGGGCTCGCCTGCCTGAGCCCGTACGGGACACCCCGGCTCCTGCCCGACAGCACCCGCCCAAACGGGCTCCCGGGTGAACGCCGGGCCAATTCCTGTGTGTCTGTTGTGCGGCCCGCTTTCCCTCTGCCGTCAGCTGCGTGGTGTCGACAGCAGTGAGCGCAGCTTCGGTGTCAGCCGGTTCTCGACGACGCGGTTCAGTACGTATGCCAGGAGCAGCATCGTGAAGACGGTGAGCACGACGGTCGCGTACGACGGGATGCCCAGGGACTGGTGGTAGGCCTTGATGACGACCCAGCCCAGATGTTCGTGGACGAGGTAGAAGGGGTACGTCAGCGCGCCGGCGACCGTCAGCCAGCGCCAGTTCGCCCAGCGCAGCCAGCCGAGGGCGATCGCGGCGACGGCGACATAGCCGAAGGTGACGACCAGGATGATGCCCCAGGCGGACCGGTTGGAGAACGCCGTGTCGTTGGGCGCGTGCCACAGCTTCGTCACCGCGTAGTGCTGGCCGATCAGCCAGCTGACGGCGACGATGCCCCACGCGTAGGCGTCCTTGCGGTCGCGGTGTACGAGGTAGAGGCCGACGCCGCCGATGAAGTACGGCGCGTACTCGGGCATCAGGATGATGTCGAGCAGCGGCGACTTGGCGCCCTGGGTGATCGCCGCGGCGAGCGTCCAGCCGGCGCAGAACATGATCACGCGCCGCCGGTTGGCGCCGGGCAGCACCACGCACAGCGCGAACAGGGCGTAGAAGCGGATCTCCGCCCACAGCGTCCAGCACACGCCGAGCACCCGGTCGACGCCCAGCGGCATCTGCAGCATGGTCAGGTTGACCAGGACATCGCTCGGCGCCGCCGCCTTGTACGCCACCATCGGCAGCGCGAAGACGCCGGTGATGATGAGGATCGCCGCCCAGTACGCGGGCAGCAGCCGGGAGGCGCGGGAGGCGAAGAAGGAGCGCAGCGGGCGGCCCCAGCCGCTCATGCAGATGACGAAGCCACTGATCACGAAGAACACCTGCACGCCGAGGCAGCCGTACGAGAACAGCGAGTGCAGGGTGGGGAACTGGTGTCTCGGCGAGGTGCCCCACGCCTTGACGACGTCGCCGTCACGGCCGCCGTAGTGGTAGGCCGCCACCATCAGCGCGGCGACCAGGCGCAGCCCGTCCAGGGCGCGCAGGCGGCTCTCCCGGCGCTTGGGCGGCTGTGGCGGATCGGCCGGGGGCAGCTCTTCGGTGGCCGGCGGCAGGACTGCCCCGACCACGGTGCCCGTCGGGTTTTCCCGCGTGTCCGCGGGCGTGTCGATCACAAGGTTCCCCTCGATCTGGCTCAGCTGGATCACAGCACACTAGAACGACATCCGGCCGGGTTTACGCTCTCACCGCGACCCTTCGTCACCCCGTCCGCGCCCGTTCACCCAGGTTTCGCCTCCGCGTACCCAACCTTGTGGGGCCACTGCCACGACGCGCGTGTAATGCCCCCGGACAGCGCGGTGGGCCGGCCCCTGGGGACCGGCCCGCCGGTGTGTCGCACGCCCCGCGTCAGCGGCTCACGGTCCGCTTCAGCAGCCGGGAGATCGG
>NZ_JAWOAI010000888.1:0-2423 GCF_033194735.1 Streptomyces sp. W16 | reverse complement strand
GTCCGGGGCGCCAGCCGTCGGGCCGCTGCTCGATCAGCTTGGTCTCGCCGGGGTTGACGGCGTAGGCGCGCACGTCGAGGAGGAACTCCCCCGCCGCGGGCTCCGGTTCGGACAGGTCGTCGGTGAAGCGGAGGCCTGCCCGCGCCGTACGGTCGGTGATGAAGCCGCGCATCCCGGCTCCCCTCTCTCGCGATGCTGCTCGGATCTTTCGGCGCCGCTCAGGCCGACGCTTCGGCGGCGACGGCCGTCGCGCTGTCCACGGCGGGAGCGGGCTTGGCCGCCGGCCGGGTCAGCAGGGCGGTGAGACCGGCCATCAGGGCGATCAGCGCGAGGTTGATCCAGATGACAGTCTCCGCCGCGGCGGCGAAGTCCGCGCGCCCGGTGTGTGCTCCGAGCTGGGAGAAGAACACGGTGCCGATCACGGCGAGGCCCGCCGTGCCCGCGAACTGCTGGGTGGTGTTCAGCGTGCCGGAGGCGACGCCCGCCTGCTGCGGACGCACCCCGCCGAGGGTGGCGCCGATGAGCAGGGGCAGCACCAGGGTGTTGCCGAAGCCGAGCAGGGCGAGGCCGACGACCAGCCAGGGCACGTCGATGCCGCCGCCGAGTGTCTGCAGGGCCGTACCGAGGAAGACCATGCTCAGGGCGGAGACGGCGCAGCCGAGCAGCATCACCGGGCGGGTGCCGATCCTGGGCGCGAGGCGCCGGCCCACCATCGGTCCCGCCATGCCGAGCACGGCCATCGGCCCGAAGGCGAGGCCCGCCTGCAGGGCGCTGAGACCGAGGCCGGACTGGAGGAGCAGGCTCAGCACGAACATGCCGCTGGTGAACGAGGCCATGAAGGCGATGTTGACGCCGAGCCCGAGGCTGAAGCCGCGGTTGCGGAAGAGGGCCAGGTCGAGCAGGGGGTCGCCGCCGCGCCTGCCGAGCCGGCGCTCCCAGAGGATCGCGGCGACCATCACGGGCACCGAGGCGCCGAGCGAGATCCAGGTCCACAGGGGCCAGCCCTGGCCGCGCCCGAGGACCATCGGGACCAGGGCGAGTGCCAGGGCTCCGGAGACGCCGAGCACGCCGAGCGGGTCGAGTCCGGGGCGCCGTCCGGTGCTCGCGGTGGGCAGGAGCCGCAGGGCGAAGGCGACGACGACGATGCCGACGGGCAGGTTGAGGAAGAAGATCACGCGCCAGCCGAGTCCGAAGAGGTCCGCGCTGAGCAGCAGGCCGCCGAGGACCTGCCCGCAGATTCCGGCGAGTCCGGCGACCACGCCGAACCAGGACAGGGCGCGCATGCGCTCGTCGCCGGGGAAGACCGAGGTGATCAGGGCGAGGACCTGGGGGACCATCGCCGCCGCGGTGAGTCCCTGCAGCAGTCGCGCGGCCACCAGCTCGGCGGGGCTCTGGGCGAGTCCGCAGAGGACCGAGGCGAGGGTGAAGCTCGCCATGCCGATCAGGAACATCCGCCGGTGGCTGAGCAGATCGCCGAGCCGGCCACCGAGCACGAGTCCGGCGGCGTACGTGAACGAGTAGCCGCCCACGATGAGTTCGAGGGTGGCCTCGCCGGCGTGCAGGTCGTGCTGGAGCGAGGGGATGGCGACGTTGATGACGTTGAGGTCGAACCCGTACATGAAGGTGGCGGACAGGATGACCGGAAGCATCAGCCACCGGCGCGGATCGGGAGTGGTCATGGTGCCTCCAGAGCTGTGACTCTCTACCGAGAGTTTCATTCACTTCGAATAGATCGATAGTCATCGAACTGTGCGACGACCATCGAAGAGTACGATGGATGTGGAACTCTGCGCAACGGTGAACTAGGCTGGCGCGTATGAGTGATGAGGTCTTCCACCCGGCGGTCGAGGACCTGCCCCTGTCCAAGGTGCTCGCCGCGCTCGCCGATCCGGCCCGCCTCGCGATGGTCCGTACCGTGGCCGCGGCCGACGGGCTGTCCTGCACCGTGCTGGGGCAGGAGGCCGGTCTTGAGCTGAGCAAGTCGACGATGTCCCACCACCAGCGGATCCTGCGCGAGTCCGGGATCACCCTCACCCGGGTGCAGGGCTCGCACCGGATTCTGCGGCTGCGCCGCGAGGAGCTCGACGGACGCTTCCCGGGCCTGCTGGACGCCGTGCTGGCGAGCCCGGTCGAGCAGCTCCCCGTGCGGGCACAGACCGCGAGGGCCGGAAGGCCCGCGAAGAGCGAGCCGGTAGAGGTCCACTAGCCGGGCACGCCCGCCTCGTCCAGGACCGCCGCCGCGTATCCCCGGGCCGCCGGCTCCCACTGCAGCACGACATGTCCGGCCGCCGCGTTCGCGTCCCGCCAGAAGCGCTGGAAGTCGCCCGACTCGCTCTGCGCCCGCGTCCCCGCGGTGCGCGCGAGCCGGTTCACGGCGTCGGGCAGCAGATCCACCGCGAGCGCGTGGTCACGCTGGGCCCGGG
>NZ_JAWOAI010000887.1:0-2423 GCF_033194735.1 Streptomyces sp. W16 | reverse complement strand
CACCGACGTGGCTCCGGCGAGGACGCCCCAGAGGGTGAGGCTGGTCCGTGCTCCGGTGGAGCGGACGGTGAACAGGACGGCCGCGCTGGCGCTCAGCGCGACCGCGACGGGTGGTAGCACGGCGAGGCGCAGGAGTTGGGATCGTATGTGCGTCTCGGGCAGCGCGGGCACGGGTCGGGCGGCCGGTCGCCCGTGCTGGCCGCCCTCACGGCGGTCTGCGCGTGCGGCCGGTGCACGGAGTTGAGACATCGGCGTCCTCGTACTGGTGCGTCGGACCTGATTTGCTCGCGCGGGGTGCGCGATTCGGGCATACGCCATCGCGGTGCCGGTCGGCAGAGCCGAAAAAATCGGCCCTGCGTCGCCCGGCGGACACTCACAGTAGTCGTCAACGCATCAGGTGCGGTGGGCAGTTGACAAAGTCCCACGGGGAGCGTCCCGCTCTGGTATGAGGCCTCGCACGACAGACCGATAACCCCGGCGACCGGATGCCGAAGAAGGACAAAGAATCGATCGCCCCTGATCGGAACCGGTCATGAACGGGCGCAGGGCACCGAGGAGTTCGATGCCGCCCGGCTCCGCCGTTCGCCCGCTCCGAGCTCGGCGGCCGGGCCGACGGAGCGATTTCGGGCGGTCCGTCCCGCCCTCCGCCGTGGCCCCGGCACGTCACAGGCAGTGTCCGCCGAAGCTCGTCCGCGGAGCGTGCGGAACCGATCTTGTCCGGGTGATGTCTGGACGTGAGTGGCGTCTCTTCTGTTTCTGATACTGGTCTTCTCGCCGCTCATGACACCGTTCGTGTTCGTGGCCGCAGCCGTGGCGCTCGCCTGGCGGGCCTACCACCGGCTGCCGGTCGGCGGGTGGCATCTGCCGAGCGTCGAGACCTGTGTGCTGGTGGCGGTCATGGCCGGCTCGGCGGCACTCGGCGCGTACACGTGGGGCGCCATGTCGGGGTTCTACATCCTGGACCCGGACCAGATGTGTGCGGCGAAGGGGGTGGCGGGCGATCATGTCGTGACGCGGATGACGTTGCCGGTCAGTTCGCAGTGCGTCACGTCGGACGGAGTGGGCACCGAGTTGGTGCCGGGCTGGGTGAACCCCGTGATCTTCATGGGACTCCCCCTGCTGGTGCTCGCCCTCGCGACGGGGACCTACGGGGGAGTCCGCCGGCTCCTTGCCCTGCGCTGAGGCGTTGCGGCCCGCCCAGCGAGGGGTGTCGACCGTCAGGTGTCGAATCGGCGGCGGGCGGCCTCGATGTGGCCGAGGTACCGGTGGGTCCAGCCGCACATGGCGTCGACCGTCGCCCGCAGGCCCTGACCCGATTCGGTGAGGGTGTACTCGACCCGCGGCGGCACGGTGGGGTGCACCTCGCGCTCGACCAGGCCGTTGCGCTCCAGCATGCGCAGATTCTGGGTGAGCATCTTGTGGCTGATGCCCTCGATCTCGTTCCGCAGCTCGCTGAAGCGCAGGGTGCCCTCGCCGAGGGCCTCGATGATCAGGAACGCCCACTTGTTGGCGACGTCGGAGAAGATCTCCCGCGCCAGGGAGTCGGCGCGCCTGAGGTCCGCCTCGTCCGGCGAGTCGCCGAACTGCTTGGTCACCATTGGGTTCCCCAGTCACCGAAAAGTGCGTTCTTCCAGGTCAGCGCCAACTCTCCTACGGTTCCCGAGTAACCACAAGTGACCGAGAACGACGAGAACGAGGTGGGCGACATGGCCATCACCCTGCTGAATCCCAGCGGACTGCCCGAGATCCCGGTCTACCGGCAGGTGTCGATCGCGACGGGATCGAAGCTGGTCTTCGTCGCCGGGCAGGTCGCCTGGGACGCCGAGGGGGTCACGGTCGGCGAAGGCGACCTCGCCGCCCAGGTCGAGCGGAGCTATCTCAACGTCGGCACCGCGCTGGCCGTGGCCGGAGCGTCCTTCGACGACGTGGCGAAGCTGACCGTCTACGTCGTCGACTGGACCCCCGACAAGATGCCCCTGTTCTTGGAGGGGGTCGCCCGGGCCGCCGAGAAACTGGGCACGACCCCGATGGCGCCGGGCACACTGATCGGCGTCGCGTCCCTGGACGTACCCGATCATCTGGTCGAGGTCGAGGTGACGGCGATCATCGACTGACCGGTCCGGGGCCGCGGTCGCGCCGACCCGCGATATCCGAACCCGGGCCCGGACCTGGGCCTGGGCCTGGGCCTGAACCCGGACCCGAGTCCTGACCTGGACCTGGACAGTTATGCCCGGACCGGTCCACGCTGCGGGGTCCCGGGACGCGCGACCGCGACCCCGCCAACACGTGCCCGTGCCCGTGCCCATCCAGGGGCGGTCACTCCTGCCGACGCCCGCTCGCCCCGGTCAGAGCCGATCGCCCGCCCGCGTCAGCGCTCGTTCGCCAGGTCGAGTTCCGCAGGAGTGGCCGCCGGCTTGGACTCC
>NZ_JAWOAI010000886.1:0-2424 GCF_033194735.1 Streptomyces sp. W16 | reverse complement strand
CTCACGGGCCTCGGCCCTCGGCGCACCGGCCGGAGCCGACGCCCGCCGACTCGTCCGGCGCCGCGAACGCCCACCACGGGTGGCCGCGGCCTCCGCCTCGGCGGCGCTGCTGTACAGGTCCTCGTCGGGCCTGAAAGTGTCCATCAGCGGCTTCGCCGCGGGGGTCTCGGCGAACGGCACCGGCATGGCGACCTCGGCGGCCACCTCGGCCTCGGTCTCGATCTCGTCGTCGGCCGACTCGTCGTGCTCGTGCGTCTCGTGGTCGTGGGTGTCGTGCGCGTTCCCGTCCGCACCGCGCCCGCGCCGCTTGCGCTTGCCGCCGCCACCGACCGAGGTCGGCTGCTCCATGTGCACGATGACACCGCGGCCGTTGCAGTGGACGCAGGTCTCGGAGAAGGACTCCAACAGGCCCTGCCCGACGCGCTTACGGGTCATCTGCACGAGGCCCAGCGAGGTGACCTCGGCCACCTGGTGCTTCGTACGGTCACGGCCCAGGCACTCCAGCAGGCGCCGCAGCACCAGGTCCCGGTTGGACTCCAGCACCATGTCGATGAAGTCGATGACGACGATGCCGCCCAGGTCGCGCAGCCGCAGCTGGCGCACGATCTCCTCGGCCGCCTCCAGGTTGTTCCTGGTCACGGTCTCTTCGAGGTTGCCGCCCTGACCGGTGAACTTGCCGGTGTTGACGTCGATCACGATCATCGCTTCGGTCTTGTCGATGACCAGCGAACCGCCGCTCGGCAGCCAGACCTTGCGGTCCAGCGCCTTCATCAGCTGCTCGTCGATGCGGTACGTCGCGAAGACGTCGACCTCGGAGGTCCAGCGGGACAGCCGGTCGGCGAGGTCGGGGGCGACGTGCGCGACGTAGCCGTGGATGGTGTCCCACGCCTCGTCACCGCTGACGATGACCTTGGTGAAGTCCTCGTTGAAGATGTCGCGCACGACGCGGACGGTCATGTCCGGCTCGCCGTACAGCAGGGACGGGGCGTTCGAACCGCCGCCGCTCTTCGACTTCTTCTGGATGTCCTCCCACTGCGCCTGCAGCCGCTCGACGTCACGGCGCAGCTCGTCCTCGCTCGCGCCCTCGGCGGCGGTACGCACGATGACGCCCGCGTCCTCGGGGACGATCTTCTTGAGGATGGTCTTCAGCCGGGCCCGCTCGGTGTCGGGCAGCTTGCGGCTGATGCCGGTCATCGAGCCCTCGGGGACGTACACGAGGTAGCGCCCCGGGAGGGAGACCTGGCTGGTCAGACGCGCGCCCTTGTGCCCGATCGGGTCCTTGGTGACCTGGACGAGCACGGACTGCCCGGACTTGAGGGCGGACTCGATGCGGCGCGGCCCGTTGGCCATGCCGAGCGCCTCGAAGTTGACCTCACCGGCGTACAGGACGGCGTTGCGTCCCTTGCCGATGTCGATGAACGCGGCCTCCATGGAGGGCAGCACGTTCTGGACCTTGCCCAGGTAGACGTTGCCGACGTACGAGGTCGACTGCTCCTTGTTGACGTAGTGCTCGACGAGCACGCCGTCCTCCAGGACGCCGATCTGCGTGCGCTCACCGCTCTGCCGGACGACCATCACACGCTCGACGGCCTCACGCCGGGCCAGGAACTCCGCCTCGGTGATGATCGGGACGCGCCGGCGCCCCTGCTCGCGGCCTTCACGGCGGCGCTGCTTCTTGGCTTCGAGACGCGTCGAGCCCTTGATGGACTGCACCTCGTCGCTCGGGTGCTCGTCCTTCTTGGCGCGCGGCTCGCGGACCTTGACGACGGTGCGCTCGGGGTCGTCGGCCGACGAGGGCGACTCGCTCTCGCCGCCCGAGTCACCGGCTCGACGACGCCGACGGCGCCGGCGACGGCTGCTGCTCGACCCGGAACCGCCCTGGTCCTCGTCCGCCTCCTCGGCGTCCTCCTCGACCTGCTCGGCGGTGTCCTCGGCATCCTCGGCGGCCTGCTCGGCGGCGTACTCCTCGCCGTCCTCGGCCTCGTCCTCACCGGTGGCGGACTCGCCCCGGCGACGGCGACGGCCGCCACGGCGACGGCGGCGGCGCGAACCGGTCTCCTCGGCCTCGTCACCGTCGGCGGAGTCCTCGGCGGCCTCGTCGGCCTCCTCCGGCTCCTCCTCGACAACGACGGTCTCGACGACGGCCGCGACCACGGGCTCCGCCTCGAAGGCGGCACCCCGGCGACGACGCCGACGACGCCCGCCGGTCTCTTCCTCGACAACTTCCACGGCCACGGGCTCGGCGACGACGACCTCTTCCTCGTCGTCCTCCACCGCCTCGGCGGCAGCGGCGGCGGCCCGCTCCGGCGTCTGGAACATCGGCTCGGTGAAGACGGGTGCCCGGAACACGGCCACGGCGGGCCGCGCGGGCCGACGCGGGCCCTCGCCCTCCTCGGCGCCGTTCCCGTTCTTGGGCGCGGGCGC
>NZ_JAWOAI010000885.1:0-2426 GCF_033194735.1 Streptomyces sp. W16 | reverse complement strand
GCCGGTCCGGCCCGCGGCCAGCGTCGACAGCACCGCGAGCCCCAGTGAACCGCCCACCACCTGCGTGGTGTTGAAGAGCCCGGAGGCCAGCCCCGCGTCCTCCTCCCGCGCCCCCGACATGGCGAGCCCGGTCAGCGCGGGCATCGCGGCGGCGAACCCGGCTGCCAGCAGGAGCAGTGGCGGCAGGACGTCGGTGAGGTACGAGCCGTCGGCGGGGGCGCGGCTCAGCAGGCCCATTCCCGCGACGATCAGGACCAGCCCGGCCAGCAGCACCCGGTACGCGCCGAAGCGGCCGATGGTCCGTGCCGACAGGCCCAGCATCAGTACGCCGATCGCGACCGGCGCCGGCAGGAACGCCGTACCGGTGAGCAACTCGCTGAAGCCGAGGACGCGTTGGACGTACAGCGCGCCGATGAACTGGAAGCCGAACATGGTGCCGATCATCAGGATCTGCACGGCGTTCGCCCCGGTCAGCAGCCGGGAGCGGAACAGCCGCAGGCGCAGCAGCGGGCGGGCGGTCCTGGCCTGGCGGACGGTGAACGCCACGAAGAGGGCCAGGGCGAGGGCGGCCAGGAGGAGGGTGGCGGTGAGGCCTCGGTCACCGGTGCCGACGATGACGTACACCGTGAGCATCAGCGCGCCGGTGACCAGCGCGGCGCCCGGATAGTCGGCGCCCCGGCCGAGCCCGGCGCCCTGCTCCGGGGCCAGGACGCGGACGGCCGCGAGCCAGGCCACGATCCCGATGGGCAGGTTGATGAGGAAGATCCAGTGCCAGTTCAGGGCCTGGGTCAGCGCCCCGCCGAGGAAGGTGCCGAGGGCTCCGCCGCCGGCGCCGACCGCGCTGAACACCGCGATGGCGCGGGCCAGTTCACGCGGTTCGGGGAAGAGCGCGAACAGCATCCCGAGGACGACCGCCGAGGCCATCGCCCCGCCGACGCCCTGCACGGCCCGGGCCGCGATCAGCATGCCCTGGCTCGTCGCGAGCCCGCACAGCACGGAGGCCGCGGTGAACACGGCGAGCCCCGCCGTGAACATCCGCTTGCGGCCCACCAGGTCGCCCAGCCGGCCGATGAGGAGGAGCAGTCCGCCGAACGGGATCAGATAGGCGTTCACGACCCAGGCGAGCCCCGGCCCCGAGAAGCCGAGGTCGCGCTGGATCGCCGGCATGGCGACCGTGACGATGTTGCCGTCCAGGATCGTCATCAGCGTCCCCGCGCACAGGACGACGAGGGACGCCCAGCGGGAGTACGTTCGTTGCAGCCCTCGCGGCGGTGCCTCGGTCAGGGTCGACATGGCTCGTGGCCTCCATCGTTCTCCGTTGCACCCATAGGTGCACGACTTGTAACGGGGAACATCGTGAGGAACCATGGAGGTCGGCAAAAGGAGGCACTTCGATGTCCCAGGGGAACACCGGTGTTACCGCCCAGCTCGTGAACGCGCACGCCTGCCCGGTGCGCGAAGTTCTTGACAGGGTCGCCGGCAAATGGAGCGTGCAGATCCTGGTCGCGGCGGCCCACGGACCCATCCGCTTCACCGAGTTGGAGCGCAGCATCGAGGGCATCAGCCGCCGCATGCTGACCCTGACGCTGCGCAACCTGGAGCGCGACGGACTCGTCACCCGCACCGTCTTCCCGACCGTGCCACCCAAGGTCGAGTACCAACTCACTCCGGTGGCCCAGGAGTTGCACGAGACACTGCAACGACTGACGGACTGGGCCGAGCGCAACCGCGTCCACATCGCGGAGTCGCGCGCGGCCTACGACACCGAGCACGGTCCGGAGTGAGGGTGACGGCGCCGAGGCTCAGAGCCCGAACAGGCCCGGATCGGTCGTCAACTGCTTGAAGTACTCCCGCGGTCGGGCGGCCAGCCGGCGCTCCTTGAGGTCCAGCAGCCCGCCGACCGACGCGACCTCCGCGGAGACCGTCCCGTCGGTCTTCGTGATCGCCTGTGTGACCCGGAACGTCTTGCCCTCACCCCACTCGAAGACACAGCTCACCTCGACGTCCTCGCCCGCGCGCAGCTCCCGCAGATAGCGGATGGTCGTCTCCAGGACGACCGGCGCGATCCCCTCGGCGAGCAACTCGGCCTGACCCACCCCCGCGGCCAGCAACAGCGCCCAGCGGGCATGCTCCGCGTACTGCAGATACACGCTCTGATTGAGGTGCCCCAGGCTGTCGGTCTCGTATCCGCGGACGGTCACCGGGACGGAAAACGGCTCGCTCACTGCGTTCCCTTCTCGCACTGACGGACGATCTGCCCCACCGATCTTGGCACGCCCCTCAGCTTCTTCGCGGTGAGGCCAGCAGATAACTCGCCCCCGTACGCGGCTCGTTGTGCTCGCTCACCTGCCAGCCCGCCCGCTCCAGCGTCCCCGCACAGGCGCGCAGCGCCGCCCCGTCCGGGTCGCGCACGGCGACGGCCTCGG
>NZ_JAWOAI010000884.1:0-2429 GCF_033194735.1 Streptomyces sp. W16 | reverse complement strand
GCTCGTCGCCCCCCACCACCGCACCCGCACCCCGGGCGTCGCCCTCGTCGGCGGCGGCCCCGGCGACCCGGACCTCATCACGGTCCGCGGCCGTCGCCTCCTCGCCGAGGCCGACGTCGTCATCGCCGACCGCCTCGGCCCCCGCGACCTCCTCGCCGAACTCCCCCCGCACGTCGAGGTGATCGACGCGGCGAAGATCCCCTACGGCCGTTACATGGCCCAAGAGGCCATCAACAACGCGCTCATCGAGCACGCCAAGCAGGGCAAGTCGGTCGTACGGCTGAAGGGCGGCGACCCGTTCGTCTACGGCCGTGGCATGGAGGAGGTCCTGGCGCTCGCCGAGGCCGGCATCCCGTGCACGGTGGTGCCCGGAATCTCCAGCTCGATCTCGGTCCCCGGAGCCGCGGGCATCCCGGTCACCCATCGCGGTGTCGCACACGAGTTCACGGTGGTCAGCGGCCATGTCGCCCCTGACGACAAGCGCTCCCTGGTGGACTGGCCGTCCCTCGCGAAACTCACCGGCACGCTGGTGGTCCTGATGGGCGTCGACAAGATCGGGAAGATCGCCGAGACCCTGATCGCGCACGGCAAGCCGGCCGATACCCCCGTCGCCCTGGTCCAGGAGGGCACGACGGCCGCCCAGCGCCGGGTGGACGCGACGCTCGCGACGGTCGGCGAGACCGTGCGCACCGAGGACGTGAAACCGCCGGCGGTGATCGTCATCGGCGCGGTCGTCACCGTGGGCCCCGAGGTGCTTGCGTAACCCCGGGTAACACAACCTGTTCCCAGCCGTTGGCACGACACCCAGGACAAGGCAGTATCACCCTGTGGCCGATCTCATCACCGTTGAGGATCCCGACGACCCGCGCCTGCGTGATTACACGGGCCTGACCGACGTAGAGCTGCGCCGCAAGCGTGAACCGGCCGAGGGCCTGTTCATCGCCGAGGGCGAGAAGGTCATCAGACGGGCCAAGGACGCCGGCTACGAGATGCGTTCGATGCTGCTGTCCGCGAAGTGGGTCGACGTCATGCGGGACGTCATCGACGAACTCCCCGCCCCCGTCTACGCGGTGAGCCCCGAACTCGCCGAACGCGTCACCGGCTACCACGTCCACCGGGGCGCGCTCGCCTCCATGCAGCGCAAACCGCTCCCCACGGCGGACGAACTCCTGCAGACCACCCGCAGGGTCGTCGTCATGGAGTCGGTCAACGACCACACCAACATCGGCGCGATCTTCCGCTCGGCGGCGGCCCTGGGCATGGACGCGGTCCTGCTGTCCCCGGACTGCGCGGACCCCCTCTACCGCCGCAGCGTCAAGGTCTCGATGGGCGCGGTCTTCTCCGTGCCGTACGCCCGCCTCGACAGCTGGCCCAAGGGCCTGGAGTCGGTCCGCGAAGCCGGCTTCACGCTCCTCGCGCTCACCCCCGACGAGAAGGCGAAGAGCCTGGACGAGGCGGCCCCGCACCGCATGGACCGCGTAGCGCTGATGCTCGGCGCCGAGGGCGACGGCCTCTCCACCCAGGCCCTGGTGGCCGCCGACGAATGGGTCCGCATCCCGATGGCCCACGGAGTCGACTCGCTCAACGTGGGCGCCGCGGCTGCCGTAGCCTTCTACGCGGTGGCCACCGGCCGCCCCGAACTCTAGGAGCACGGCTTTGGCCCAGCGCGAGGCGATCGTGGCGGTACTGCGGCGCGCGGACCGCGTGCTGGTCATCCGCCGCGGCCCCGACTCCGACCGCTCCGGCTACTGGGCCCCGCTCAGCGGCAAGCTGGAACCGGGGGAGACCCAGGAAGAAGCCCTGGTCAGGGAGGTCCACGAGGAGGTCGGCCTCGCGGTCTCCCCGCTGACGAAGGTCTGGGAGTCCGAGGCCCACGACGGCCGCTTCCGCCTCCACTGGTGGACCGCCACCGAAACCGGCAACGGCACGATCGTCCCCGACCCGGGCGAGGTCTCCGAGGTCCGCTGGGTCACCCCGGCCGAGTTCCTGACGATGACCCCGCTCTTCGACGCGGACCGAGAGTTCTTCAAGCGCGTCCTGCCGAGCTTGTAAGCGCAGCCAGACACCCAACAGCCCGTCCGGCGTTTGAGGACGAGGCCCCTTCAGGGCCGAAGCGGGGTCTGGGGGCGCAGCCTCCAGGCGGGGTCGAAGGGGCGGCAACCCCTGGGGATGGGACGGGTAAGGGCGGCGGGGGCGAAACAACCGGCCGACCCGCACCGCGCACTACCCGGCGAAACCGCCCACAGCCCCGAACCGCCCATCCGCCCCTGCGACGCTCTCCTGCCGCTGCACACCGTCCCCCGTGCGCCCGAGCCCGTGCGCAGGACCCGAGCAGCCCTGGGCCACCGCGATACCGAGCGCGACCAACAGCGTGACCACGACGAACACGAACAGCCGCTGCCGCAGCAGGCGCGGGTTCGCGGGGCGCC
>NZ_JAWOAI010000883.1:0-2434 GCF_033194735.1 Streptomyces sp. W16 | reverse complement strand
GGGACGGCCGCGCGAGAGCTCAGACGGTCGGCCGTCCGGTCGAACAGCCACGCGGTCGGCGGAATCACCGCCAGCGCGGTGCACCAGCCGCCGAGGGCGTCGGTCGGGTAGTGCGCGCCCAGACCGACCTCCGCCCAGCCCATGATCGCGCCGGCCACCAGCCCCGCCGCGAGCACGAGCGAGGTACCGGCCGTCCTGCCTAGGCCGAGCCGGTCCGTCGCGAACAGTGCCGCCATGAGGGCGAGCGCGGTGGCGAAGGCGGTGTGCCCACTCGGGTAGGACAGGTTGCCGGGGCCGTGGATGGTCCGTCCCACCAGGTGCTTGAGCAGCGTGGTCGTCCCCACGGTCGTGCCGGCGCCGACGGCGACGAGCACCGCCGCGCGGGGACGCCGCATCAGCAGACAGCCCGCCACACCGGCCACGATCACCATCGCCGATCCCGCGGGTTCCCCCAAGAAGTCCAGGACCAGGGCGACTTGGCGCCACGGCGACCGCACACTGTCCGCCGTCGGCGGGAAGATCCAGCTGTCCACCTCGCCGGGTGCACTGTGGCCGGAGTACAGGACCCCGAGCGCGACGACCACGAGCGCGGCGAGGACCGCGATCAGCCCGAGCGGGGGGCGCAGCGGCGGGGGCAGCACCGCACGCGCCGCGGACCGGCCCGGGCCGGAGTCCAGGTCCTCTCCTGCCGGACGATCCAACGCGAGCCCCCCGTCGTGTCCCCTTCGCGAGCCATAAGCACCCTAACCGCAATCCGGTTGCCGGGGTCGGGCGTTGGGACGGGCGTGCCGGTCTCGGGCATCAGAGACGCGCAGGGACTGCTGTACCGGTTCGGGCAGGAACCGTGGGCCGTCTAGACTCCGGCAGGTGGCACCGGCGGTGGAGCGGTACGAGTTCGGGCTGCTGGGGTCGCTGAGCGGTCGCCATGACGGGCGTCAACTGGATCTGGGCAGTCCGCTGCAGCGTGCCGTCCTGGTCCGGCTCCTGCTCGGCGAGGGACGGCAGTGCGGCCTCGACCACCTCATCGACGCGCTCTGGGAAGAGCCGCCCGGCAACGCGGTGCGCTCGGTGCAGACGTACGTCTACCGGATCCGTCTCTCGTTGGGCGAGGAACGTTCCCGACTGGAGACCACGCAGGGTGGATACCAGCTCGACATCCCGGAGCGGGCCGTCGACGCCCTGCGCTTCGAACGGCTCGTCCGTGACGGCGAGGAACTGCGGGCCGCTCGGCAGACCGGCGCCGCCCTGCGCGCGTTCGACGCGGCGCTGGCACTGTGGTCGGGGGAGCCGCTGTCCGGGGTGCCCGGCCCCTACGCCCAGCGGCACCGGCGACGGTTCGCCGATCTGCGGCTGAACGCCCAGGTGGCGCGGTTGGGATGCGCCGACGAACTGGGTGAGCACGCCCGCGTGGCGACGGAACTGATCTCACTGATCGCCGACCATCCACTGCGGGAGGACCTGTACGCGCTGCGCATGCGTGCGCTCCACCGGGCCGGGCGGGCGGCGGAGGCTCTCGCGGTCTACGGCGCGGCCCGCGACACCATGGTCGCCGAACTGGGCATGGACCCGGGACCGGAACTGCGCGAGCTGCAGACCCGCATCCTCGGCGGCGCCGAGCCCGACCTCGTCGAGTCGCGCCCCGAGGAACAGGGGCAGGGACTGGGGCCGGGCAGTGAATCGGGCGCTGCCCCCGACACGGACCAGGTGCCGATCACGCCGGCCGAGGACGCCCCGGCCGGTGTCCGTCCGCAGCAACTTCCCCCGGCGCCGGGCGACTTCGTCGGGCGGGGGCGGCTGGGGGAGCGGCTCCGGCTGGCGATGCGGCCCAGTGGGGAAGCCGTCGCGCTCGCGGTGCTCAGCGGTATCGGCGGCGTGGGAAAGACCGCGCTCGCGCTGCGCCTCGCGCACGGCATCCGCGGCGACTATCCGGACGGACAGCTCTATGTGGACCTGCGGGGCGACGGCGGCCAGCCCGCCGATCCCGCGGACGTACTGGTCGACTTCCTGCTCGCGCTCGGCATGCCCGCCGCCGCGATCCCCACGACGCCCACCGCCCGCGCCGGGGCCTACCGCACCCTGACCGCCGACCGCCGGATCCTGGTGCTCCTCGACAACGCGTCCGACACCGCCCAGGTGACACCGCTGCTCCCGGGCACACCCGGCAACGCCGCGCTGATCACGACCCGGCACCGGTCGCTCGTACCGCCGGGCGCGACGCGTTTCGAGGTACCGGTGCCCGATCAGCAGGAGGCGGTGGCCATGCTGGGCCGCTTCACCGGCGACGCCGAGATCGCCGCCGACCCGGAACTCGCGCTGGAACTGGTGCACGCGTGCGGGCAGTTGCCGTTGGCGCTGCGCATCATCGGTGCCCGCGCGGCGGCTTGTCCCGGACGCGGGCTCGGTGCGCAGTTGCTGCGGCTGCGCGCCGAGGAGC
>NZ_JAWOAI010000882.1:0-2438 GCF_033194735.1 Streptomyces sp. W16 | reverse complement strand
CAGCACCTGCGGCGGCAGCAGCCGCCCGGCGCCCGAGGCCACCGACGTCCGCAGGAAGCGCGACAGCGCCGACCACGGCTCGTCCTCCTGACCGAGCGCCGAACGCGCCTGGTCCGTCAGCCGGGAGGTCTCCTCCTCGGCTATCCGGCGCACCAGGACGTCCTTGCTCGGGAAGCGCCGGTACACCGTGCCGACACCGACCCGCGCTCGCCGCGCCACGTCCTCCATCGGCGCGCCGTAACCCAGCTCGCCGAAGACCTCACGCGCCGCCCGCAGCACGTGCTCCAGATTGCGCTGTGCGTCCACCCGCAACGGCGTCGTGCGCGAGCTGTCCCCGCGTCCGTTTCCCGCCGCCGCACCGACCGCGCCGCCGGATGCGACGGCAGACGCGGATGTCCAATGAGAATCCTGAATATGCATACACGTTCCCCCGGTTAATGACGTCTCCCCCCGGAGACTCCCCGCCATCGGCAGCCGGAGCATCGTGAGACAAGCCCGGTTCACGAACCACGCTTCTCGCGGGCTCGTTGAGCGCATCCCCCTTCACCCCGTCGACACACGAACATAGTTGAGCGGGGGTCAATTCAGAAGGGGCAGGTTCCGCACGGAGCGCCCCCCGATCGGAGTACGGGTCGCATACATCCCGATTGCGCCCCCCAACGCCACCCCGATCACCCCCACTGACCTGCGCACCTGCCCCGCACTCCGGCAATTCCGGCGCCCGCGCGCGACCTCCCCGGCCGGTCACACAATTTGTCGAGCCTGTGGACAAACTCAAGCGCCGGGTGCGTCATGGGATGGTGAAGGAACGCGCGCGCATTCTCGTTGTCGGTGGCGGCTACGTCGGGATGTACACGGCCCTGCGCCTTCAGAAGAAGTTGAAACGTGAAATCAGGCGCGGGCAGGTAGAGATCACGGTCGTCAGTCCCGACCCTTACATGACGTATCAGCCGTTTCTCCCCGAGGCCGCCGCCGGTTCGATCTCCCCCCGTCACGTCGTCGTCCCGCTGCGCCGCGTCCTCGACCGGTGCCGGGTCGTCATCGGCGAGGCCACCGCCATCGACCACGGCAAACGCACCGCGACCCTCAGCACCCTCGCGACCGAGGAGGAGGGCACCGGCACGGAAGAGCTGTCGTACGACGAACTCGTCCTGGCCCCCGGCTCGGTCGCGCGCACCCTCCCGATCCCCGGTCTCGCCGAGCACGGCATCGGCTTCAAGACCGTCGAGGAGGCCATCGGCCTGCGCAACCACGTCATCGAGCAACTGGACATCGCCTCCTCCACCCGCGACCCCGCGATCCGCGACGCGGCTCTGACCTTCGTCTTCGTAGGAGGCGGTTACGCCGGCGTCGAGGCGCTCGGCGAGCTGGAGGACATGGCCCGCTACGCCGTGCGCTACTACCACAACGTCCAGGCCGACGACATGAAGTGGATCCTCGTGGAGGCCTCCAACCGCATCCTCCCCGAGGTCGGCGAGGAGATGGGCACCTACACCGTCACCCAGCTCCGCAGGCGCAACATCCAGGTCCTCCTGGAGACCCGCCTCGCCTCCTGCGTCGACCGGGTCGCCGTACTCGACGACGGACAGCGCTTCCCCACCCGCACGCTCGTGTGGACGGCCGGCGTCAAACCCCACCCCGTCCTCGCCGCCACCGACCTCCCGCTCAACGCCCACGGCCGCCTCAAGTGCACCGCGGAGCTGACGATCGAGGGCGCCACGCACGCGTGGGCCGCGGGAGACGCGGCAGCCGTCCCCGACGTGACCGCCGACGCGCCCGGCACCGACACCGCCCCCAACGCCCAGCACGCGGTCCGCCAGGCCAAGGTCCTCGGCGACAACATCGCGCACTCCCTGCGCGCCGAGCCCCTTCAGACGTACGCCCACAAGTACGTCGGCTCCGTCGCCTCCCTGGGACTGCACAAAGGTGTCGCGCAGGTCTACGGACGGAAGCTGAAGGGCTACCCTGCCTGGTTCATGCACCGTGTCTACCACCTCAGCAGGGTGCCCACCTTCAACCGCAAGGCCCGTGTGCTCGCCGAATGGACCCTGGCGGGGCTCTTCAAACGGGAGATCGTCTCCCTGGGTTCACTCGAACACCCGCGAGCGGAGTTCGAACTCGCGGCCGGTGGAAAGCCTCCGCACGACCCGAAGGGGTCGAACTGACCGGACCGAGGAACTCCACCGGCGGCCCCGGCGTCTGACGAATATCGGCCCGGTCCGCCACACTGCCAGACTGGTCCACGACTTCGGGCGGGCCCGCCCCCGCCCGTCCCACCCAAGAGGCTCTCCCCACTGTGCTGCATCCCCCGGGGGCCGCGACCGATGTGCGGCTCCGGCCGCGCGGCCCCCGGACCCCCGGCAGGGTCCGGAACCGGCCGACGACACCTACACGAGGCAAGGATTCGTGAACTTCACGCGCTGGAGCGCCCGGCTCCC
>NZ_JAWOAI010000881.1:0-2448 GCF_033194735.1 Streptomyces sp. W16 | reverse complement strand
GCTCGCCGCCTCGGTCGTGCGCTCGGCGTCGGCCGCCGCCTGGGTCGCGGCGCGGCGGGCGCCGTAGCGGCGGTGTACGGCCTGCTTGGTGACCCCGAGGGCCGAGCCCACCGCGTCCCACGAGAAACCGAGCGAGCGGTCGAAGTCCACGGCAGCCGTGACCAGGGTCTCGACACTGTCCCGCAGCTCCTGCGCGAGACGGACCGTCGGGGCGGGAGCGCGCCCGTAGACGACGAAGCCCGTGGAGGGGCCGGAGCGGCGCGGGCGGTAGACGTTGCCCAGCTGGGCGGTGAGCGTGCGCAGTGCGTCCACCTGCCGGCGGACCCGCTCGATGTCCCGCACCAGCAAGTGCAGGCTGGCCCGAGCCTGGGCGTCGTGGGTTGCGTGGTCGGCCATGAACAAGCCTCTCGAACCGGCGTTGAAAAGGATCGGGCCGCGTGAATGCGGCCCATAGTGGTCAACTCTTTCTTGACCAACGCCTGTGCGCTCCGCTGGTCACGCAACGGGGGCGTAGGGGCATATGCGTACGCCCCCGGTGAACCGGTGTGCGCTGCGGGCGCGGGTGAGTTGTCGGTGAGTTGACGGGTGTGAGCCGCCGGGCGCTCCTGCCGGGACGCGCCATAGACTGGTGCGCTGCCCGCACACTCCCGCCCGAGAGGCCCGACCCACCCATGAAGCTCGTCTTCGCCGGTACCCCCGAGGTCGCCGTTCCCGCACTGGACGCCCTGATCGCCTCCGGACGGCACGAGGTGGCCGCCGTCGTCACGCGGCCCGACGCACCGGCCGGGCGTGGGCGCAGGCTGGTGGCGAGCCCTGTCGCCGAGCGGGCCGCGGAGGCGGGCATCGAGGTGCTGAAGCCCGTCAAGCCGCGCGACCCGGAGTTCCTGGAGCGGCTGCGGGAGATCGCGCCCGACTGCTGTCCCGTCGTCGCCTACGGCGCCCTGCTGCCCCGCGTCGCCCTCGACATCCCCGCCCACGGCTGGGTCAACCTGCACTTCTCGCTGCTCCCCGCCTGGCGCGGCGCCGCCCCCGTGCAGCACTCCATCATGTCCGGCGACGAGATCACCGGCGCCTCCACCTTCCTGATCGAGGAAGGACTCGACTCCGGGCCGGTCTACGGCACCGTCACCGAGGAGATCCGCCCCACCGACACCAGCGGCGACCTGCTCACCCGGCTCGCGTTCGCCGGCTCGGGCCTGCTCGCCGCGACCATGGACGGCATCGAGGACGGCACCCTGAAGGCCGTACCGCAGCCGGGCGAGGGCATCACCCTCGCTCCGAAGATCAACGTCGAGGACGCGGAGGTGAAGTGGGCGGCTCCTGCCCTGCGCGTGGACCGGGTGGTGCGCGGATGCACACCGGCGCCCGGCGCCTGGACCGGATTCCGGGGCGAGCGGCTCAAGATCGTCCAGGCCGCGCCCGTGCCGGAGCGGACCGACCTCGCGCCCGGTGAGCTCTCCGTCGGCAAGAACAACGTGTACGTGGGCACCGGGTCGTACGCCGTCGAGCTGCTGTGGGTGCAGGCCCAGGGAAAGAAGCCGATGCGGGCGGCCGACTGGGCGCGCGGCGCGCGGATCGGCGCGGGGGAGACCGTCGGGACTCTCTGAGCCCTCGGGACTCCCGGGGCGTGACGTCCCGCGCGCGGTCCTGCCGGTGCGACGTAGGCTGGACGCACATCTCAGCCAGAAATCCGGAGCACCTTTTTCGTGAGCGAGCAGTCCCCTCGACCCCGTAAGCCCGGCAAGCCCTACCGCCGGCCGCAGAAGGACCCCGTCCGCATCCTCGCCTTCGAGGCACTGAGGGCCGTCGACGAGCGGGACGCCTACGCCAACCTCGTCCTGCCGCCACTGCTGCGGAAGGCGCGGGAGAAGGGCGACTTCGACACCCGGGACGCCGCCCTCGCCACCGAGCTGGTCTACGGGACACTGCGGCGGCAGGGGACGTACGACGCGATCATCGCCTCGTGCGTCGACCGGCCGCTTCGTGAGGTCGACCCGCCGGTGCTGGACGTGCTGAGCCTCGGAGTGCACCAGCTGCTCGGGACGCGGATCCCGACCCATGCCGCCGTGTCCGCCTCCGTCGAACTCGCCCGGGTCGTCCTCGGCGACGGACGGGCCAAGTTCGTCAACGCCGTGCTGCGGAAGGTCGCGCAGGACGACCTCGACACCTGGATCGAACGGGTCGCGCCGCCCTACGACGACGATCCCGAGGACAACCTCGCCATCGTGCACTCGCATCCGCGCTGGGTCGTCTCCGCGCTGTGGGACTCGCTCGGCGGCCCACGCGCCGGGATCGAGGACCTGTTGGAGGCCGACAACGAGCGGCCCGAGGTGACCCTCGTGGCCCGCCCCGGCCGGTCCACCACCGACGAACTGCTGCGCGAGGAAGCCGCGCTGCCGGGGCGCTGGTCACCGTACGCCGTGCGGCTCAGCGAGGGCGGCGAGCCCG
>NZ_JAWOAI010000880.1:0-2449 GCF_033194735.1 Streptomyces sp. W16 | reverse complement strand
AAGACCGCCGCCCGCTGCTCCGGGCCGGTCCGCGCCCAGGCGCGCTGTGCCTCGCCCGCCGCGCGGCAGGCGCGATCCACGTCCTCGGTACCGGCCAACGGGATCTCGGCGAGTACGGCGTCGTCGTAGGGGTTGGTGTCGGTGAGTACGGAACCGGAGCCGCCGGAGCGCCACTCGCCGGCCAGGGGCATCCGGTCGAATCCGGCGTAGGGGGTGGGAGTCTCGGGCATGGCCTTCCTCCTTGTTGAGGTCGTGCTGTGTTGCGAGGTGTGCGTCGCGGTGGGCCTCAGTGGCCGACGGCCGGGATCTGGGCGGCGAGCAGGTGCGGCGGCAGGGCCCTGAGCTGCTGGAACAGGCCGAACTGGTCGATCACCGTCCAGTTCTCGAACACCTTGCCGTCGTGGAAGTGGAAGACCGTCAGGGCGCGGACCTCGACCCGCCGTCCCGTCGCGGCGAGCCCGCTGTAGTCGCCGGTGTGCGTGCCACGCCAGGTCAGTCGGGTCACGACCTTGTCGGCCACGGCGATCTGGTCCTCGATCATCACGTCGAGGTCGGGGAACCCGGTCAGCCGGTTGGCGACATTGCGCCTGGGGCCCTCGGTTCCCACCGTCCTTCCGTTGGTGCGGAAGTCGTGGGTGAAGATCTCGTCGGTGAGACCGACGTTCCCGGTGGCACCCTCCGTCAGCCAGCGCCGGGCGATCGCGGTGTTCCGTTCCTCCTCGCCGTGAGATTCCTCTGTGGGGGACATCGGCTACAGCCCCTGCTTGGCGAGCCAGCCGAGGCAGGTGTCCGCGACCGCGTGCCAGCCGTTGTCGACGGTGAGTGAGTGGCCCCGGTCGGGGAACTCGACGAGATCGGTCACCGCGGTCGAGTGACGGTACTGCTTGAGCGTGGACTTGGTGATGGCCTCCGGAACCGTGTGGTCCTGGCCGCCCATGATCAGCAGCAGCGGCCCGCGTTCGTCGTTGCCGGTGTCGACCGCCGCGGGTGAGTGCGGGGCGAAGTTGGCGCCGGCGGCCTCGAACAGCGGCTTGCCCGGCGCCGGGATGGTCCACTGGTCGTAGAGCGCGTCCGACTCCTCGGCACCGACCGCGTTTCCGAAGGCGAACCGGAACTGGTCGGCCGTCAGGGACACCGCCCGGTGTTTGTTGGCCGGGTTGGCGAACACCGGGAAGGTCGCGCGCAGCGCTGACAGTGGGAGCGGCAGTACGCCCTTGATCTGGGCCGCGTCGATGGCGATCGCGGCGGCTGCGAGATTCCGGCCCAGCAGCTTCTCGGCGATCATGCCGCCGAAGGAATGGCCGATCAGGATCGGCGGCTCCGGAAGCTCGTCGATGATGTCCGCGTAGTGCTCCACCACGTCGTCGATACCGTGGTCGGCGATGCTGTCCGGATGCGCGCGGGCGAGTTCGACGGTGTCCGCCGCACCCGGCCAGCCGGGTGCGACCGGGCGGTAACCCGCCTCCTCGAACAATTCCTCCCAGGGTGTCCAGGAGGAAGCGTGCAGCCAGAGGCCGTGGATGAAGACGACGGGTGTGCCGTTGCCGGTCATGGCGGGGTCCTTTCGCCGGGAGACGCGCCGGTATGTCGCTGTGCCTGCATGGTCACCGGCGGGGCGCGACCCCGGCTTCAGTCATGCGACTGTCCGTTCCTCCGGGCATCACGGAGCCGCTGCCGGTACATCGCCACGACGTCCGGCGGAAGGTGGAGCTGTTGCGCGATCTCCGTGTCCGGCAGACCGCCGGCGAGGAGCGCGCCGATCCGCCGCTCCCGCTCGGGTATGCCCGTCTGTCCGACCGTGGCGGGCCAGGCGGGCCGGGTGCCCACGGCCATCAGTTCCAGCCTGGTCCGGTCGCCCCAGGTGGCCGAACCCGCCCGGTCGAACGTGGCCTGCGCGGTGGCGAACAGCGCCGCCGCCTCGTCCGGACGGCCGTGACGGCGCAGCCAGGCACCGTAGGCGAGCTCGGTCCTCGCTCGAACCAGGGGCCATACGGAGAGGTCCTCGCGCAGTGCGGCCGAGTAGAGGTTCTCGGCGTCTTCCTCGGCGGCCAGTACGGCCCGCGCGTACGGCAGATGGGCGTGCAGGATCGGGGCAGGGGTCGTGAGCGCGATCTCCTCCATCTCCGCCAGCACCCGCCGGGCGTCCTCGCGGTCGCAGGCCCGGTCGGCTGCTTCGGCGAGGAATGTCAGACCGGTGAACCGCTCCCGCTGGTGGAAGCTCGGATCGGCCGGGTCGAACGCGCGGCGCAGCGCCCGGTAGGCGTCCTCGTTCCGACCGGCCGACAACCAGGCCACGCCCCGGGCCAACTGGACGCAGGACAGCAGGTCGTTGAGCCCGCGGCGGCCCGCCTCCAGTTCGGCTTCGGCCGCCAGCCGCAGGGCAACCTCCGCGTCGCCGCGCAGCGCGTGCAGGACCGAGCCGCACGCGAGAGTGCCGGTCCGCCAGGTC
>NZ_JAWOAI010000879.1:0-2477 GCF_033194735.1 Streptomyces sp. W16 | reverse complement strand
CGCGCCGGGCTCGGCGCCCTGCAACTCGGCGACGAGGCCATCCTGCACGTCGCCGACTTCGACCTCGCCGGCCGCGACATGCGCGTCACCCGCCAGGCCGTGAGCCGCGTCCGCCGCGCCGGTGCCACCTGCCGCATCCGCCGCCATGCCACCCTCACCGACGCCGAGATGGAGGAGGTGGTCAACCGCGCCGACGCCTGGCGCGACACCGAGACCGAACGCGGCTTCTCCATGGCCCTGGACCGCCTCGGCGACCCGGCCGACGGCGACTGCCTCCTCGTAGAAGCACTCGGCGAGGACGGCAAGTTGCTCGCCCTGCTCTCCCTCGTCCCCTGGGGCACCGACGGCGTCTCCCTCGACCTGATGCGCCGTGACCGCACCGCTCCCAACGGGGTCATGGAGTTCATGGTCGCCGAACTCTGCGCCGCCGCCCCCAAGTTGGGCGTCCACCGCATCTCCCTCAACTTCGCCGTGTTCCGCTCGGCCTTCGAGGAGGGCGCCCGCATCGGCGCAGGACCGGTGCTCCGCCTGTGGCGCCGCCTCCTGCTGTTCTTCTCCAAGTGGTGGCAACTGGAGGCCCTTTACCGCTCCAACGCCAAATACCACCCCGAGTGGTACCCGCGCTTCATCTGCTACGGCGAGACCGCCTCCCTGGCCCGGATCAGCCTCGCCTCCGGTATCGCCGAGGGCTTCGTGCCCGTACCGTCGCTGCGCCAACTCTGGGGAAAGGGGCACCCGAAGAGCGGACCGCGGCCCGCGACCACGGCCGGTCTGCCGTCCCTGTCGGCGCTCGGCCTCGACGGAGGGGACGAGGCCGGGGCCGACGGCCAGGACACCGGCCTGCCGGAACAGGTCCGCGTCCGGCACCACAAACTCGACCGCCTGCGCGCCGCCGGCATCGACCCCTACCCGGTCGGCTTCCCGCAGCGCACCCACACCCTCGCCGAGGTCCGCGCGGGGGAGCAAGTCACCGTCGCCGGGCGGGTCATGCGGGTGCGCGACCTCGGCGGCATCGTCTTCCTCACCCTGCGCGACTGGTCCGGTGACCACCAACTCGCCCTCACCCGCGCCGAGTCGGGCCCGGACCTCGACCGCTTCACCGCCGACACCGACATCGGCGACCACATCACCGCCACCGGCCGCGCGGGCACCAGCGACAAGGGCGAGCCCACCGTCTTCGTCACCTCCTGGCAGCTCACCGGCAAGTGCCTGCGCCCGCTGCCCGACAAACACCGGGGCCTCACCGACCCCGAGGCCAAGGTCCGCATGCGGTACCTCGACCTGGTCGCCAGCCCCGCCGCCCGCGATGTGGTCCGCGCCCGCTCCACCGCCGTACAGGCCCTGCGCCAGGGCCTGTTGGAGCGCGGCTACCTGGAGGTCGAGACCCCGATGCTCCAGCAGATCCACGGCGGCGCCAACGCCCGCCCCTTCACCACCCACATCAACGCCTACGACCTCGATCTGTATCTGCGCATCGCCCCCGAGCTGTACCTCAAGCGGCTGTGCGTCGGCGGCATGGAGAAGGTCTTCGAGATGGGCCGTACCTTCCGCAACGAGGGCGTCTCCTACAAGCACAACCCCGAGTTCACGATGCTGGAGGCCTACCAGGCGTACGCCGACTACGACGTGATGCTCGACCTCGTCCGCGAACTGATCCAGGGTGCGGCCACGGCGGCCTTCGGATCGCCCGTCGCCCGCAAGGACGGCGAGGAGTACGACATCTCGGGACCCTGGCCGGTCAAGACCGTCCACGGGGCGATCTCCGAGGCGCTGGGCGAGGAGATCGACGTCGACACCGAACTGGCCCGCCTGCACCGGCTCTGCGACCGCGCGGGAGTGCCGTACGGCGCCGACGACGGCCGCGGGGACGTCGTACTGGAGATGTACGAGCGGCTGGTGGAGGAGCCGACCCGGCTGCCGACCTTCTACAAGGACTTCCCGACCGACGTCTCCCCGCTCACCCGCCAGCACCGCACCGACCCGCGGCTCGCCGAACGCTGGGACCTGGTCGCCTTCGGCACCGAACTCGGCACCGCCTACTCCGAACTGACCGACCCCGTCGAACAGCGCCGCCGCCTCACCGCCCAGTCGCTGCTGGCCGCCGGGGGAGACCCCGAGGCGATGGAGCTCGACGAGGACTTCCTCGACGCCCTCGAATACGCGATGCCGCCCACCGGAGGCCTCGGCATCGGTGTGGACCGACTGGTCATGTTCCTCACGGGTCTGACGATCCGTGAGACGCTGCCGTTCCCCCTCGTCCGGCGCCGCTGAGCGCCCGAACACTGGGCCGGGCGGGTGCTTTCCTGCCGCCGCTCCGGTGTTGCCGTGGGGCGGCGGTGTCGGTCCGGGCGACTGATGACTCATGAAGAAGGATCAGTCGCTCACGCGCCGACGTGCCCTGCTCGCCGGCGCCGCTGCCGTCGGGGCGGCCGGCACCGCCGGTCTGCTGTACTCCGGACTCTCGGACGACGCCCCCG
>NZ_JAWOAI010000878.1:0-2479 GCF_033194735.1 Streptomyces sp. W16 | reverse complement strand
CGATGTGGCACGCACGCTCGCGGGACGTACCGGGCGCGGGCCGGTACGCGCCGCCGTCGTCGCCCACGACGGGCGCGAACTAGCCGACGCACTGGACGCGTTGGGGCAGGGCTGCCGGGACCCGCGGGTGATCACCGGCGACCGCGATCGGGTGGGGCGCGGTCCGGTGTGGGTGTTCTCCGGGTACGGCAGCCAGTGGACCGGCATGGGCCGTCAACTCCTCGTGGAGGAACCGGCCTTCGCCGCCGCCGTGGAGAAACTCGACGCACAGCTCGCCGACGTCTTCGGCTTCTCGCTCCGCGCACACCTGGCCTCCGCCGGACCTCTCGACCGGCTCGACGTGTCCCAACCAGTGCTCTTCGGCACACAGTTGGCGCTCGCCGAGCTGTGGCGGTCCTACGGCGTCGAACCCGCCGCCGTGATCGGTCACTCCCTGGGCGAGGTGGCCGCCGCCGTGTGCGCGGACGCGCTGGACGTGGTGGACGCGGCGCGGGTCGTCGCCGTGCGGGCCCGGTTGCGCGGTGGGGGGCGCGGGGGCGCGATGGCCGTCGTGGACCTGGAGGACGGTGAACTGCCCGACCTGGACCGGGAGTTCCCGGGTGTTCAGGTCGCCGTGCACTCCTCGCCCCGGCAGAAGGTCGTCACCGGTGACGAGGCGGCGGTCGCCCGGTTGGTACGCCGGCTGGAGGAGCGAGGGCGTGCCGCCCGGGCCATGCGGGTCGTCGGCGCCGGGCACTCGCCCCAGGTGGACCCGCTGTTGCCGGAGTTGGTAGAGGCCCTCGCGGACCTCCGGGGCCGGTCACCGCGGGTCCCCGTCTACTCCACCGTCCTCGACGACCCGCGCGGTGTCTGCGAGTTCGGCGCCGACCACTGGGCGGCCAACCTGCGCCGGCCGGTGCGGCTGGACCGGGCCCTCGCGGCCGCTGCGGCGGACGGTCGTACCGCCTTCGTCGAGATCTCGCCGCATCCGGTCCTGGCCCGGTCCATCACCGACACCGTGCCCGGCGCGCTCACCGTGAGTACTCTGCGGCGCGACGCGGCCGGGTCCGCCGCGTTCCTCAGGGAGTTGGGTGCCTTGTACGCGGCGGGGCTGTCCCTGCCGGTACCGGCTGGTCGGGTCGTCGACCTTCCGCTGCCGCGCTGGCGGCACGTCCGGTACTGGTGGACGGACGGGCGGGGGCACGTCACGGCAGAACGGCCGGCGGGGACTGCCGTCGCGGCCGTCGTCCCGGAGCCCGCCGCTGTGCCGGAGCCCGCCGCTGTTGTGGAACCCGCCCCCACTTCCGTGGTCGCCCGCCTGAGTCACCACATCGCCGCCGTCACCGGACATTCCCCGGCCCGCCTCTCCCCCACCACGGCGTTGGCCGACCTCGGCCTGGATTCCCTGATGGCCGTCCGGATCCGTACCGCACTGGACCGCGAGTTCGGGATCGAGCTGCGTCTGCACGACCTGTTCGACGCCACGACGGTCGACGAAGTCGCCGCCCGGATACGGCAGTTGACCAACGACCCGGCCCCTCTCCGCACGCTGAGTGAAGGCGGCACGCAGGCCCCGCTCTTCCTCTTCCATGCCGCCGGCGGCAGCACCGACGTCTACCGCGCGCTCGCCCGACACCTGGGCGACGACCGGCCGGTGCACGGTCTCGACCGGATCGAGGACGCCCGTACGGTGTCGGAGAAGGCGCGGCGCTACGCCGAGGAGATCACCGCCGTGCACCCCGACGGGCCGTGTGCGCTGGGCGGTTGGTCCTTCGGCGGGTTCGTCGCCCAGGAGACGGCACGCCGGCTCGCCGCCGCCGGGCGGGACGTCGAACTCGTCGCGCTCATCGACTCCGTACGTCCCCTCCCCCAGCCCGGCCGCACCCCCGCCGACCGCGTCCGCGCCCACCTCACCGGCTTCGCCAGGCACGTCGCCGACGCGTACGGCGTCCAACTCCCGCTGCCGTACGACGAACTCGTGGCGATGGACGACGACCGCACACGTATCGACGCCGTGCTGCGCACCCTGCGCGGGGCCGTGCGGGTGCCGCCCGCCGCGCTGGAGCACCAGCGTGCCTCGTACCTGGATCTGAGGATCGGCGAGGCACACCGCCCGGGCCGGTACGAGGGCCCGGTGGTGCTGTACCGGGCCACGGAACCGGCGCCGCACACCGTGCGCGACCCGGCGTACGAACGGGACGACGACGCGCTCGGCTGGGACGAGCTGTGCCCGCGCCTGACGGTCGTACCGGTGTCGGGGCATCACCTGTCGCTGCTCGACCCGCCGCACGTCGACGAGATCGCCGCCCATCTGCGGCGGGTGCTGGCCTCGCCGGGCGGACCCACCGCACCGGCCTGAGGACCCGCCGACCCGACCCGAGGAGCCGCCATGCCGCACCAGCACACCGTCGAGACAACCCCCGGCCACCCGGCCGGGATCTCCCCGCGCGCCGCCCTGCCGCAGTGCCCTCCCCGGGCGATGTCCCGGCGTGCCGCCGCG
>NZ_JAWOAI010000877.1:0-2491 GCF_033194735.1 Streptomyces sp. W16 | reverse complement strand
CCACCCCCGTCCCGTCCGTCCCAGCCACAACGCCCCCGCACCCCGCAAGCAACCCGAGCCCCCACCCCCGTCCCGTCCGCCCAGCCAAACCCACCCGAACTGCACCACACCGACCCCCCGCTCCCCCGCCCAACCGCCGGAGGCATACCGTGAGGAGTCGTACGTCTGAGCAGGGCGCACGAGCCGGGAGGAGATACGGGATGGGCAGCCGCACCGCACTGGTCGAGGATCTGATGGAGCGCTTTCCGCATGTGCCGCGGGAAGCCGTCTTCAAGGAGGACCTGCTGCGCGGGGGTGTCGCCTTCGACCCGTCCGCGCTGAGCGACAACGAGAACGGCGAGGTCAAGCCGAAGTCGTACTTCATCTTCTCCTTCGACCACGGCACCCTGCCCGAGCTCGGCGAGGCCGCGCTCAGGCGCCCGCCCGAGGAGATCATCCTCACCGGCGGCCCGTACGACCTGAGGCGGACCGTCGTCTCCGTGCGGGTGAACCCCGCATCGCCGTACCGCGTCGCCTCCGACGACGACGGCGTGCTCGGGCTCTACCTCGACGGCAAGCGGATCGCGGACGTCGGTGTGCCGCCGATGCCGGAGTACTACCGGCACAAGCTCGCCAACGGGAAGTCCGTCATGGAGGTGGCCCCGACCATCCAGTGGGGCTACCTGATCTACCTGACCGTCTTCCGGGTCTGCCAGTACTTCGGCGCCAAGGAGGAGTGCCAGTACTGCGACATCAACCACAACTGGCGCCAGCACAAGGCCGCCGGTCGACCGTATACCGGAGTCAAGGACGTCGAGGAGGTCCTCGAAGCCCTGGAGATCATCGACCGCTACGACACCGCGAAGGTGTCCACCGCCTACACCCTCACCGGCGGCGCGATCACCAAGACGGTCGCCGGGCGCGACGAGGCCGACTTCTACGGCCACTACGCAAAGGCCATCGAGGAGCGCTTCCCGGGCCGCTGGATCGGCAAGGTCGTCGCCCAGGCGCTGCCGAAGGACGACGTGCAGCGCTTCAAGGACTACGGCGTGCAGATCTACCACCCCAACTACGAGGTGTGGGACGAGTATCTGTTCAAGCTGCACTGCCCGGGCAAGGAGCGGTACGTCGGCCGTGCGGAGTGGCACAAGCGCATCCTCGACTCGGCGGAGATCTTCGGCGCGCGCAACGTGATCCCCAACTTCGTCGCCGGTGTGGAGATGGCGGAGCCGTTCGGTTTCAAGACCGTCGACGAGGCGATCGCGTCCACGACCGAGGGGCTGCGCTTCTTCATGTCGCAGGGCATCACGCCCCGCTTCACCACCTGGTGCCCCGAACCGACCACCCCGCTCGGCAAGGCCAACCCGCAGGGCGCGCCGCTGGAGTACCACATCCGGCTGCTTGAGGCCTACCGCTCCACGATGGAGGACTTCGGGCTCAAGTCCCCGCCCGGATACGGCCAACCCGGCCCCGGCCGCGCGGTCTTCTCCGTCAGCTCCTTCATGGACAGCCTCCCCGCCGAGGAGCCCGCGCCTTTGTAAGGTAACGGTGTGGACAACTCCTGAGACCGGTGAGTCGGGAGAGGCTCGGACACGTACAACTGCACAGAGGCGACTGACGGTTACCGTAATTGAATACCCGGCTTGTCAGTTGTGTGGGACGCGTGAAAGGCTCTGGCCCTGTCACGAGGCAGCCCCCCTCCAACTCGCTTAATGTCAGAGCTAGTTGGCCGTCATTCGTGGATGCAGGAGACCCATGCCCGACCTGCCGACTCCTCAGGACGCCGCTGAGGCCGCGCTGTTCACCGAGTGCTGGGATGCCGTGCTGTCCTACGCCGACCTGTGCACGTCCGGCGCCGCCTCGGCCACCGAGCTGGCCAGTGAGGCCTTCGCGCTGGGCATCCAGGAGGCCCGTTCCGCCGGGTCCGGGCCGATGCGCGGTCCGGCCCGTCGCGTCCTGCCGGTGATACCGCTGCTGCTGACCGCCGTGCGGACCACGGCGGCGGCGTGGGAGTTCGCCGGACAGGGGCACCGGCTCGACCCGGACCTGCGGCTGTGGCTCAACTCGGAGAAGGCGGCCCGCTACCACGGCATGCCGCTGCAGCGCCCGATCGCCCTGCGCGGTCTGCGGGATCTGCAGGAACCGGACGCCGCACTGCTGTGGCTGGCCGAGGTCGAGGCGCTGCCGCTGACCGTCGTGGCCCGCCGACTCGGCCTCGACCCGGCGATGATCTCCGGTGAACTCGCCCAGGTACGCGGCCTGTTCAGGGACCGCTGCCACCGCAGCCACCTCGACACACCGATGGCCGCGGAGTGCCGCAGCTACGCCCGGCTGCTGGACGCGGTCACCCGGTCACCGTCCGCCGACACACCCGAGGACCTCTCGCGCCACCTCGCCACCTGCGTGCAGTGCGCGGAGGCCGCCGCCTGTCTGCGGCTGCAGGGCGGCGGACTGCCGTCGGCCCTCGCGAGCGGGGTGATCGGCTGGGGCGGGCTCGCCTATCTGGAACGCC
>NZ_JAWOAI010000876.1:0-2492 GCF_033194735.1 Streptomyces sp. W16 | reverse complement strand
GCTCGGCGACGGCACCGGACAGCCGGAGCAGTTCGGTGGCGCGGTCGCGCTCGTCGTCACCGCCGTGGGAGTCGGACAGAAGCGCTTCGGCCAGGCGGTGGCGGACGCGGGCGAGGTCGTAGGGGCGGTCGAGGCGCTCGAAGGCGGCGACCGCCTCGGACCAGTCGTCCGGGGTGCAGCGGCCCTCGGCGCGCAGCAGCTCGGCGCGCAGCCAGCGCTCGTGGGCCTGCCAGACGGGCGCGTTGGTGGCGACCCGCTTGGCGGTCTCCCGGATGCGTTCGAGGATCTTGGGGCGGCCGGGGTCGGCGACGGGCAGGCCGATGGCCTGGGTCTCGGCGACGGCGGCGGCCACCAACAGCGGCCAGGTCTCGAAATGGGTGCCGGGCCGGAAGCCGGAGTCCAGGACCTGTTCGAGCGTGGCACGGACGTCGAGGAGACGGCCTTCCGCTGCGGCGACCTGGATCTTGATCCGCTCCAGGGGCTGGTTGTGCTGGGGTGCGACGTCATGGATGCCGAAGTGCTCGCGGGCGGCGGCCAGTTGGCGGCCGGCCTCGGCCACCTCGCCCCGGGCGAGAGCGAGTTCAGCGCGGAGGCGGGCGTGGAAGCCGCGGGGTTTGGCGCTCTGGCCCACCCGCTCCGCCTTGGTCGCGGCCTCGGCGGCCTCGTCCCAGCGGCCCAGGGTGAACAGGGATTCGGCGAGGTTTCCCCAGATCCAGGCCTCTTTGTCGAACTGGCCGAACTTCTTGGCGAAGGCGAGCCCCGTCTGCAGGATCGGCACCGCCTCGCGGGAGCGGCCGACCGTTTCGAGGGAGGACGGAAGGTTCACATAACTGCGGCCCGCGACGGTGGAGATGCCCTCGGCGACCGTCCGCTCGTTCACCTCGGCCAGTTCGGCGAGGCCCGCTTCGACATCGCCGGAGGCGACCATGAGGCCGGCCAGGGTGAGGCGGGCGTCCATCTCGATCTCGCGGGCGCCCACCATGCGCGCGTACTCGACCGCGCGCTCGGCCGCCACGTAGGCGTCCGGTCCCGGAACGTGCACCATGGACCAGCCGGCGACCTTGGCCAGTACCTCCGCGTGCACCTCGGAGGGCGGCAGACCGCGCACCAGCTCCTGGGCGGCGGCCAGTTCGGCCCAGCCGTCGCCGCGGCCCTGGTGCCGGATCAGGATGGAGCGCTGCACCCAGAACCAGGCGGCCCGCAGCGGGTCCCCCTCGTCCTCCAGGAGGTGCAGCGCCCGCTTGGTGATCTTCAGGGCGCGCTCACGCTCCCCGCAGAGCCGCCCGGCGACGGCCGCTTCCGCCATCAGGTCGAGGTAGCGCAGCGGGGTGGTCTCCGGGTCGCAGCCGCAGGGGGGATACACCTCGGTGTAGTCGACGGGCCGCAGCCCGGTGCGTACGGCGTCGGGCGCGGTGTCCCACAGCTCCATCGCCCGCTCCAGGAGCCGCAGTTGCTCGGAGTGGGCATGCCGGCCACGGGCCGCGACGGAGGCGTCCAGGACGGCGGGGAGGGCCTTGGCGGGGTCGTGGGCGTGGTACCAGTAGCTCGCCAGCCGCATGACGCGCTGGTCGGCGGGGACGAGCGTCGGGTCGGCCTCCAGGGCTTCGGCGTAGCGGCGGTTGAGGCGGGAGCGCTCGCCGGGCAGCAGGTCGTCGCCGACCGCCTCGCGGACCAGGGAGTGCCGGAAGCGGTAGCCGTCGCCGCCGGGCGCGGCCTGGAGGATGTTGGCGCCGACGGCGGCCCGCAGCGCCTCGATGAGGTCGTCCTCGGCGAGCCGGGCGACGGCGGCGAGCAGTCGGTACTCGACGGTGGAGCCGCCCTCGGCGACGATCCGGGCGACCCGCTGGGCGCTCTCGGGCAGTGACTCGACGCGGACGAGGAGCAGGTCGCGCAGGGAGTCGGTGAGGCCGGTGCGGCAGCCGTCGTGGGCGGCGACGGCGAGTTCCTCGACGAAGAAGGCGTTGCCGTCGGAGCGTTCGAAGATCTCGTCGACCTGGGCGGGGTCGGGTTCGGCGGCGCGGATGCCGGCGATCTGGCGGCCCACTTCCTGCCGGTTGAAGCGGCCGAGTTCGATCCGGTGGACCGTGCGGAGCCGGTCGAGTTCGGCGAGCAGGGGGCGCAGCGGGTGGCGGCGGTGGATGTCGTCGGCGCGGTACGTGGCGAGGACGAGGAGGCGGCCGGTGCGCAGGGTGCGGAAGAGGTAGGCGAGGAGGTGGCGGGTGGAGGTGTCGGCCCAGTGCAGGTCCTCCAGGGCGACGACGACCGTGCGGTCGGCGGCGACGTGCTCCAGGAGGCGCGCGGTGAGTTCGAAGAGGCGGGCCATGCCCTCCTCGTCGCTGCGGCGGGCCCGGTGTGCGGTGGGGGTCTCCGCCAACTCGGGGAGCAGCCGGGCGAGTTCCTCCTCCTGGCCGGCGGCGGCCGAGGACAGTTCGGCGGGCAGTTCACGGCGCAGGGCGCGCAGGGCCGTCGAGAACGGGGCGAAGGGCAGGCCG
>NZ_JAWOAI010000875.1:0-2493 GCF_033194735.1 Streptomyces sp. W16 | reverse complement strand
TCGTGGGAGCCGGTGAGTTCGGCCAGCTCGTCGGCGTTGGGCTTGACGATGTCGGGCCGGGCGGCGACCCCGCGCCGCAGCGGCTCACCGCTGGTGTCGAGAAGGACGGGCACACCGGCCGCCCGCGCCGTCCGGACCAGACCCGCGTACGCGCCCACCGGCACCCCCGGCGGCAGACTCCCGCACAGGGCCACCGCCGACACCCCGCCCAGCAGCGCCTCGTACGCCTCCTGGAACGCCGACCACTCCGCCGAAGTGACCGTCGGGCCGGGCTCGTTGAGTTGAGTCGTGTCACCGGTCAGCTCGTCCACCACCGCCGTCGTGCGCCGGGTGGCACCGGAGACCGGGACCAGCGCGTCCAACACACCTGGCACACCGGCGAGTTGGTCCTGTACGACGCGCCCGGTGGCGCCGCCCGTGAACCCGGTGACCGTCACCTCGTGGCCGAGGGCGGCGAGCACCCGGGCCACGTTGATCCCCTTGCCGCCGGGCCGCTCGGTCACCTCGGACACGCGGTGTGTGCCGTGCGGCCGCAACTCCCGTACCCGGTAGGTGATGTCGAGCGCGGTGTTCAGTGTGACCGTGAGAATCACCGGGCCGACCTCCCCCGAAGACCGCATGAATGCGCTTGCTGTGTGTTCCGGAGGCTCGATGATGTCAAACAGGAGGCGGTCCTCCCAGTCCCCCCAGGACAACCGCCTCCCTCAACAGTGGTACATATCACCCCAGTTGCGGCTCGACCACCCAAGTGCCGCGCCGCATAACGCCCTTGAGGTCGAAGTCGGAGTCCAGCAGCACCAGGTCGGCGTACTTGCCGGGCTCCAGTGAGCCGATCTCGTCGTAACTCCCCAGCAGCCTGGCCGGGTTGGCCGAGATCGCGGCGACCACGTCCTCGACCGGCAGCCGGTCGACCGTCACCGAACGCTTGAAGGCCCGGTCCAGGGTCAGCGTCGAGCCCGCGATCGAACCGCCCTCCACCAGCCGCGCCACACCCTCACTGACCTCGACCTCCAGCGGGCCGAGCATGTACCGGCCGTCGCCGAAGCCCGCCGCGTCCATCGCGTCCGTGATGAGCGCCACCCGCTCCGCGCGCGCGTGGTGGAACGCCAACTCCAGGGCGGCCGGATGGAGATGCGTACCGTCGTTGATCAACTCGACGGTGACGCGCTCGTCTTCGAGGAGCGCCGCGATCGGACCGGGCTCGCGGTGCCCGAGCTGCGGCATCGCGTTGAACAGATGCGTGGCGACCGTCGCGCCCGCGTCGATCGCCTCCACCGTCTGCTCGTACGACGCGTCCGTGTGCCCGATCGCCGCGATGACGCCGTGTTCGACGAGCAGCCGTACGGAGTCGAGGCCGCCCGGGAGTTCGGTCGCGAGGGTGACCATCTTGGCGCTGCCGCGCGCCGCGTCGACCAGCTTGCGCACGTCCGCCGGGTCCGGCTCGCGCAGCAGCGCCTCGGAGTGCGCGCCCTTGCGGCACGGCGAGATGAACGGGCCCTCGAAGTGGATGCCGGCGAGGTCGCCCTGTTCAGCGAGTTCGGAGAGGAGGCCGGCGCGGTGGGTCAGGAAGTCCATCTCGCCGGTGACCGTGGAGGCGACGAGGGTGGTGGTGCCGTGCAGGCGGTGGGTGTGGATGCCCTTGAGGACGTCCTCGACGGTGCCGGAGGTGAAGGAGGCTCCGCCGCCGCCGTGGTTGTGGAGGTCGACGAATCCCGGGACCAGCCAGTGACCGGTGACGTCGAGGACCTGGGCGTTGTCCGGGGCGGCACCGGTGATTCGGGTGCCGTCGACGATCACTCGGCCGTCTTGGACGGTTCCTGTGGGGAGGACCACCGTGGCGCCGGACAGGATGAGGGGCCCTGTGCCGGTTGCGGGCTGCGGGTGCGTCGTGGCTTGTCGCGCAGTTCCCCGCGCCCCTGGGTCGGCTGCCATCAGGCGGTTACCTCCGTACGGTCGGTGTGATTGAGGAGATCCCAAGCCAGCAGGCCTGCGCCCAGGCATCCCGCTGTGTCGCCCAGGGCCGCGGGGACGACGGACGGCAGCTTCTGGAAGGTGATCCGGGCCCGGACCGCCTCCCGCAGTGGTGTGAACAACGTTTGCCCCGCTTCCGCCAGGCCGCCACCGATGATGATCGTGCGGGGGTCCAGGAGGGTGAGCGCCGTGACGAGGCCGTCGGCGAGGGCGTCGACGGCTTCCTGCCAGACCTTTTCCGCGCGAGGGTCCCCGGAAGCGACCGCCTTCGCACAGTCCGCCGCGTCCGCCTCCGGGTCGCCGGAAGCGGTGGCCCACGCCTCCGTCACCGCCGCCGCGGACGCGTACCGCTCAAGACAGCCGGTCTGGCCGCAGGGACAGGGCGCACCGCCCGGCCGTACGACGATGTGGCCGATCTCGCCCGCGAAGCCGTGCGCGCCCGCCTCCACCCGGCCGTCGATGCCGATCGCGCCCGCTATACCGGTGCCCAGCGGCACGAACAGGAAGCGGTCGGCGCCCTTG
>NZ_JAWOAI010000874.1:0-2495 GCF_033194735.1 Streptomyces sp. W16 | reverse complement strand
CACCCGTACTCGGGGCACCGGTGCCCGGGGCGCTCGGGGCTCCGGCGGCCGAACCGCCAGGAATCCCGGCGCCGTTGGTGCCGCCACCGCCCTGACCGCCCTTGGCGGGGCCGGACTTGCGGGGTGCGAACCAGTCGCTGGTCTTCTCCTCGGCGCCGGGCAGCGCGAGTTCGGTCGTCGGCTCGACGACGCCCGTGGGCAGCGCGGAACTCGGCAGCTGCACCTCGGCCGTCGTGGATCCGTCGGCGGACTCGGTGTCCGCGACGGGTGTGCGCACGACGACAGGCGGAATGGGCCGCGACCCGGGGATGTTGATCCGGATCCGGGTCGTCAGCGTCGTCTCGGTCTTGCGTTCCTCCGGCTGCGCGGCCGAACGCCCCGCATCCGTACGGTCGTCGGAAGCCGCGGGCGTCCCGTACGGCGGGGTCCCCGAGGGGTAAGCGGCTCCGCCGCGCCCGTCGGGCCCGGAGGACGGAGTGTCAGTTTCACGACTCAAGGCAGGTTCTCCCGGTTGGCTCCGCCGCCCGACACCCACGGGCGACTCGGCGGCGCGCACCACCATACTGGCCACTTCTTGGCGGTATCCCACGGCCGCTGGGGAAACCCACACCGGACTCGCACGCGCGCGTCACCACGAAGTGGTACGTCACTTGCCAAGTCGGACGTCAGGGCTGCTTGGTTGCCGCCCCAAACCCAACGTGGCACAGATCACAGCTACGGCCATCCCACCGAGCAGGAAGAGATAGGAACCGACTCCTGCGCCGAAGAGGAAGTCGCCTTCCGGGCGGCTGGCGGTGAGCAGGATGACGGCGACCATCCAGCCGGCCGCGGGCGCCACGGCCCCGCCCCTTCCGTCGGCCGCTCTCGCCCCGCCGAGGAAGACTCCGCCCGCTCCGGCGAGCGCGAGCAGCAGCCCGCCGGGGAACCAGCCGCCCTGCACCAGCGCCCCGGCCACCCCGACGACCGCGCCGAGCACGAAGAGCCCGAGGTAGGCCAACACCCGTAGCCCGGAAGGCCGTTGCAGCGGCTGGGCGAGGAGGCTTCCGCCGCCCTGATTGGCACTCGTCACAGGCCCAGCCCTTCGAAGAGGTCGGCCTCGGGCGCCCCGGCGGGTACCCCTTGGACCAACTCGTAGTACTCGGTGGTGAATACGGGCTGCGCGAGCTCGTTCGACAAAACGAAGTACGGCTTGTCCGGGGCGACTTCGATCTGGGTGGCGTGCGCGCGCATCGCGGCGGTCTTGGCTGCGGCGTACGCGGTGCCGTCGATCGCGGTGGTGATCCGCCCGTCGTCCACGACACCCGGTACGTCGTCCACGGCGGCGGTCTCGGCGAAGGGAAGCTCCGGCAGCGCGTCACGCAGCCGCGCGAAGCCCTCCTCGACGACGGTCCTGGGTACGCGGTTCCAGTAGACCTTGGCGATCGACTGCCCGGCGTCGGCGGCCAGTTCGGCGGCGCGCATGGCGACGCGGTGGGCCTGGATGTGGTCGGGGTGGCCGTAGCCGCCGTCGGGGTCGTAGGTGACGAGGACCTGGGGTCGTACCTCGCGGATCACCTCGACGAGGTGCCCGGCGGCCTCGTCGACGTCGGCCTGCCAGAAGCAGTCCGGGTCGTCGTTGTCCGGGGTGCCCATCATCCCGGAGTCCCGGTAGCGGCCGGGGCCGCCGAGGAGACCGTGGTCGGTGACCCCGAGCGCCTTCATGGCGGCGGTGAGCTCCCGCTCCCGCTCCTCGGCGAGTCCGGTGCCCGACAGATGCCGCAGTGCGGGCGGGATGACCTCACCGCGCTCTCCGAGGGTGCACGTGATCAGTGTCACGTGGGCACCCTCGGCCGCGTACTTGGCCATCGTCGCGCCGTTGTTGATCGACTCGTCGTCCGGATGCGCGTGCACCAGCAGCAGACGACGGGCGGGCAGTTCCGTCATGTGCCCACCCTAAAGGCGGGCCGTCAGAACTTGATGCTGCCGATCATGCTCGCGATGTTCGTCGTGAGATCGCTGATCGTGGGCGCGATGGTCGAGGAGGCCAGATAGAACCCGAGGAGGACACAGACGACCGCGTGCCCGCCCTTCAGCCCTGATTTCTTGACCAGAAGGAAGACGACGATCGCCAGCAGCACCACCGCCGAAATCGAGAGTGCCACGGCGGCTCACCTCCAATGATCCCAGGGACTAGGGGGGTCGGACTATGGGGGCAATGGATCCATGGCGTGGATCCGTAGAGCAAATCCATACAGCAGCCAGCAGGTTCATACCCACGCAGCGCTAGTGATCATAACTATCCGCGCTCGCGCATCGCTCGGCGCACAGCCGCACAAGGGGGCGCATGGCCAATATGGTCGGGGTATGACGACCGAGGCTGACTCCTTCCCCCGCCGGCACGCCCGTACCCAGCGGTTCACGCTCGGCGCGCCGCGCGCGTTCACCGTGGCGCCCGACGGTTCCCGGGTCGTGTTCCTGCGCTCCGCCTCCGGCACGGACCGGGCGAACGGGCTGTG
>NZ_JAWOAI010000873.1:0-2502 GCF_033194735.1 Streptomyces sp. W16 | reverse complement strand
GGGCAGGGGTGGCGGGCAGTGCGGGCGTCGCCGGAACGGCCGGAACCGCAGGAACCGCCGGGGCCGCGGGAACCGCCGGAGCGGCCGGAGCCGCCGCGGTGATCTTGGCGACGGCCTCGTTGACGGTGTCGACGAGCTTCTGCGCCTGGTCGGCGGAGAGTTGGCCGTTGTCGGCCTTGAGCACCTGGTTGAGCAGGTCGGTGACCGGGGTGAGCACGCTGCCGACGTCACCGAGGCCCTTGACCTGGGCGAGCAGCCCGTCGGCTCCAGGGACCGGCACGCTCGACGCGGCGTGGACGTGCTTCCGCGCCGAGTCGTTGTCGGCGGCGACGGCGGCGGGGCCGGCGATTCCGATCAGGACGGTGGCACAGAGTACGGATGACGCGATGCGCCGTGCGGGCAGACCACGCATGGGGTGTTCCTTTCGGTGGTGCTTCGGATCTTGAGCCCACCGTGAAAGCGCTCACCACCATCTGCAACCGGTCGATCGCGCCGGGTGACCGCCCGTCAGTCGTACGGACGACGTCGTGCCTGGTGAGGGCCATGTCAAGACCGGACCGCCGGGCCGGTGCCGCTACCGCCCATTCGGGGCAACGCCCCGCGCCACCGCCCCAACGCCAACCGGCCGTCCCCCCGTGGAAGGACCACGGGAGAACGGCCGGCCGAAGGGATGCGCGCGGACGTCAGTCGTTGACGCAGGTGTTGCCGAAGGCGGGGTTCAGCAGACCGATGACGTTGACGGTGTTGCCGCAGACGTTGACCGGGATGTGAACCGGAACCTGGACGACGTTGCCCGACAGCACGCCCGGGGGGTGGGCGGCGGCGCCGTGCGCGTCGCTGTCGGCGGCGGCGATGCCGGCGGTGCCGGCCATGGCGGCGGCGGCAACGGAGGTCAGGACCAGGCCCTTCGCGATACGCGACATGGAGAGGTGCTCCTTGGGGTTGAAACAAACATCCGGGCGGGGATGCCCGGCGCTGTGTCAACGCGCGGCGCCCACCGGGGTTGTGCCGCCAATGGGGTGATGTGCCACAGGGCCGAACTTCACCATTCCGACACACTTGTCACGTTTCGCCGTATTAATCCGGATAGCTACTAGAGTTGCGCACCTCCCGAAGTACCCCTATAGCCAGCAAATCGCATATAGGGGCCGTACTTCCCGAAAGGGCACCGCCGGTCATGCGCAATTCCCAGGGTCCGCTGCTGCGCCGGGCGTCGGTGGGCGCCCTCGCCCTCGCCACGATCTGGGCCCCGGCCGCCTCCGGAGCGTCCGCCCCCTCCGCCGCCGAGGCGGAGCGCGTCCCCCTCGCCCAGCGCTATCACGCGCTCCAGCACGGCGGCATGGTCCGCGCGGCCAACACCTCCATCAGCTGCCGTACGGACTCGGCCGCCTGCCCGGCCGTACGCGAGGGACAGGCCGCGGCCAACGGCGACTTCGACATGTTCTACGTCGATGTCGACCGCGATCCGAACACCTACAACTCCTCCCGCGCGGAGGTCCGGTTGCCCGCGGGCGCCCGGGCCACGTACGCACGCCTGTACTGGGGCGGCAACCTCCGGGTGGGCGAGCAGAAGCCGCCCAAGGACAACGGCCGGGTGCTGATCGCGGAGCCCGGCGGCGAGTACAAGGCGGTGCTCGCGGACACGGTCGTCGGGCACCGGGTGGCGGGCGGCGCGGACGCGTTCCAGGCCTCGGCGGACGTCACCGGGCTGGTCCGGGAGAGTGGTTCGGGCCTCTACACCGTGGCCCAGGTCAACACGGCGATGGGTAAGTCGGCGGCCGGGGCATGGGGCGGCTGGACGCTCGTCGTGGCGTACGAGAAGCCGGAGGAGCCGCTGCGCCGGCTGGAGTTGTGGGACGGGTTCGACGCGCTGAACTCCCGTACCGGCGCGGAGATCCGGTTGCGCGGGCTGCATACGCCCGCGCACGCCGGGGGACGCGCGGGCGTGGTGGCGTACAACGGGGATCGCGGCCGGACCGGGGATTCGCTCACGCTCTCGACCGGTCGTACGAACGCCACCGCGCTCGGTGACGGCGCCAATCCCCGTGACGACGTACTGAATTCCACGATCAGCGACCCGGGGGCGGCGCCTTCGGAGCGTGCGCCCGCGTATGCGAACACGCTCGGCTACGACTCCGATGTGTTCGATCTCGACAAGGCGCTGCGGCCGGGCGGTGACCAGCTGGCCTTCCGGCTCGTTTCCCAGCGGGACGCGGCGTGGTTCGGGGCGCTCTTCGTCGCCGTCGACGCCCAGCAGTGAGGCGCGTTCCCGCCCGCAGTCCCGAGCGCCACCCGTGAGCGAGGAAACCGCGCAATGCACCAGCCAGCAACCGACCCTCGGCCACGGGTCCTGCACCTCGCCCAGCCCGTGGACGCCGGGGTCGCCCGTGTCGTCACGGATCTGACGCGGGCTCAGCTCGCGTCGGACCTGCACGTCACGGTCGCCTGCCCCGCCGGCGGCAGCCTCGCGGACGGGGTCCGGGCACTCGGCGCCGACGTACG
>NZ_JAWOAI010000872.1:0-2515 GCF_033194735.1 Streptomyces sp. W16 | reverse complement strand
CCGCCGGCGGCGGATCTCGGCGCGCAGCGCGTCGAGCGGCTCCGGGTGCCGGGCGTGGAGCGGATAGCGGAACACGCTCGCCCGCACGCCCATGCCGCCGAGCCAGTCCGCCACCGGCTCGGCCTCGTGCGAAGCGTGCTCGGCGTACCCTCCGCCGGGCAGCACGATCATGTGGGTGCCGGTCATCAGGGGCCGTCGAGGAAGGCGTCGACGTCCGCGGCGAACTCCGCGTGGTGCTGGAACAGGAACCCGTGCGCCGCGTCGGGATAGATCTTCACGCGGGCCTGCGGGATCAGGCCGGCGAGCAGGTGGGAGTAGTGCGGCAGGATCATCGGGTCGCTGTCGCCGTTCGCCACGAACACGGGCATCCGCAGGCAGCCGAGCCGCTGGAGCTTCGCGTGATCGGGGATCCCCCATGTGCACACCGCGTCGTACTGCGCCTCGCGGGTCGCCCAGTCGGTCGCCGTGTCCCGGTCCGTACTGCGGGCGCCGTAGATCCGCTGCAGGGTCTGCCGGCCGGCCCGCAGGCTCGTCTCGGACCGGGCGAAGAAGACGCTCAGGTATTCCTCGGGGCTGGTCTCGGGGTTGCCGACCGCGCCGATGACCTCGGGGGCCCAGCCGTGCATGCCGTCGGCGCCCTGCGGGGCCGACGAGGCGAGGACCAGCCTTCTGACGAGCGCCGGCCTGGTCAGGGCGATCCGCTGCGCGACGAAGCTGCCGAGGGAGAAGCCCAGTACGTCGACGGGGCCGGGGCCCGGGCTCCCGGCCGCCCCGATCGCCTCGATGAAGGCGATGGCGTCGTGTGCCATCCGGTCCACGGTGTGCGGAGTCGTCCCGGTGGAGCCGCCGACTCCGGCGTTGTCGAAGGCGATGACGCGCCGGCCCGAGGCCAGCGCGTCGATCAGCGCCGGATCCCAGTTGTCGAGGTTTCCACGGAAGTGCTGGAGAAGGACCAGCGGTACACCGGTGCCGTCGTCCGCCGGCCCGGTGTCGCGGTACGCGTAGTCGATGCCGTTCGCGGCCTTGGCCCGCTCGTTCGGCAGACCTGAGTACGAGGTGAGCTCCATGACCCGAGCGAATCAGCCGGGGCGCGGCGGCGGAATCCGCATGTTGACTGCACCATCTCCTGGACGCACGACGAAGAGGTCAACCGGGCAGGGCTCGCAGAAAGCCGACGAGTAGTTCGTTGACCTGGGCGGCGTGCGTCCAGATGATCGCGTGCCCGCCGTCCGGCAGCACCGCGAGACGGGCGTCGGCCAGCATCCCGGCCAGGCGGTTCCCGGTCGCGCCGGGCGGCATGATCCTGTCCTGGGCGCCCTGCACGATCAGGGTGGGGACCGTGATGCGGGCGACGTCGGCCCGGAAGTCCTCCCGCCAGGCGACCGCGCAGCCCAGGGCCGCGATCGCGGACACCCGCAGCGCGACGTGGAAGCTGTTCTGCCACGCCTGGTCGCTGACCCGGCTCACGCCTGGCGGGCAGGAGTCGTCGCGGTAGTCGGTGTTGTAGTAGTCGATGTTGTAGTACCGGTCCAGGTAGGTCTTGATCGCCGCCGGGCGGTCGGCGGACAGCTCGCCGAGGAAGGCGTCGAGGACGCCGGGGGCGATGCCCTCCGGGTTGGCGCCGGACCGGGGCAGGAACGGCGGCAGGGGCGCGAGCAGCGCGGCACCGCGGACCCGCCGCTGCCCGTACGTTCCCAGGTACCGGGTCAGTTCCCCGGTGCCGGAGCAGCAGCCGACGAGCACCGCGTCCCGCACGTCCAGGACTTCCAGCAGTGTGTTCAGGTCGCCCGCGAGCGTGTCGTAGTCGTAGCCCACGGCGGGCCGGCTGGAGGCGCCGCCGCCGCGCCGGTCGTAGCTGATGACGCGGTACCCGGCCGTCAGCAGCGCCGCCTCCTGCTTCTCCCACGAGCGCCCGTCGGCGAGGTAGCCGTGGACCAGGACGACGGGCGGGCCCGCGCCGTGGTCCTCGTAGTGGATCCGGATGTCACCGGTGTTCTCCCGGCCGACCACGACATACGGCATCACGTATCCGCGTTCCCTCGCGCGCGGGGGCAGGCGCAAGGGCCGGCACAGGGGGCGGCGCGGGCGACAGCATTCATATACTCGACCCTGTGCCGTGCGGCGGCCGTCCGGTATCCGCAACCTGACTGCACACCAGGTGAGGGTGGCGTTTCCGCGATGACCCGCAAGGACACCGACGTGATCGGGCGGCGGGAGGAGCTGTCCCTGCTGCGGGAACTCGTCGCCCCGCCCCACAAGGAGAGCCACGTTCTGCTGCTCCTGGGCGATCCCGGTCTGGGCAAGACCGTCCTGCTGGCCGAGGCCGCGCGCGAGGCCTCGGCGGCGGGGATGCGGGTGCTGGCGATCACCGGCAGGGAGTCGGAGCGGGACCTGGCGTTCGCCGGGCTGCACCAGCTGCTGCGCCCGGTGCTCGACCGCGTGGCCCGGCTGCCGGTCCGTCAGGCCGAGGCGCTGCGCGGCGCGTTCGGGCTCACCGACGAGCCCGCGCCGCCCG
>NZ_JAWOAI010000871.1:0-2524 GCF_033194735.1 Streptomyces sp. W16 | reverse complement strand
GGTCGGGGCCGGGGAGCGGTGGAGGCGGGCGAGGAGGGTGGCCGCGGCTTCCCAGGGGGCCGCGTCCGGGTCGTCCGGGTCCACGGGGGTGCCGTAGGGCCAGAACGTCACCTGGCGGTCGTGCAGCGTGAGGGGGGCGGGGTCCAGTGGGGGCAGGAGGATGCCGGGGAGGTGTGCGGCCGTGGTGAGGCGGGCGGTGAGGTCGGTGGGGTTCGTGTTCGGGGCGTGGGCCTTGGCGACGGTGGCTGCGTGGCGGACGACTGTGCCGTCGGGGCGGTCGGTGAGGGTGGCTCCGCCGGGAGTGCAGGGGCAGGCCGGGGTTTGGGTGTGCGCTGCTTGTATGGCGCGGGCTGTCAGGTCGGGCAGCACTTGGTGGGTGGTCACCGGGTCCCCCTGAGTCGTACGGCTTTCGATGGGAGCGTACGGCTGGGTATGTGGGTTCGGTGCGGGCCGGTGGGGGCTGGTCGCGCAGTTCCCGGCGCCCCTTAGGGGCGCTCCACCTAGGGCGCTTCATCGAACAGGCCCGATTTCAACAGCCGCAGGGCAAAGCAAAGCCGGCGCAGCTCCCCAGCTGCGCCGGCTTTTTTGCCGTCCGCCGCACCCCCGTCCCCACGGGGTTTCATGGGTTGATGTCCCCGCCCGGACCGCTCTTCCGGGCCTGGGGTCGCCGCTCAGCGCCCCAGCATCACTCCCACGGACGACGCCTGTGTGGCCACGGTCTCCCAGCCGTCGAAGACGACCAGGAGCAGGACCGCCAGGGGAAGTGCCATCAAGGTCGCCACCAGTGGGTGGCGACGGCCTGTGCGGCGGGTGTGGAACGCCGCGTTGTACGCCTTGCGTCCCTCTTCGCGGATCAATGCCCGCGGTGCCGTATGGGCCATGGTCCCTCTCCTGACCGTGCTCCGTTGACCGAACTCAGTTGTCGTTGGCAGCGGCGGGTGTCTGACCTCGGGGGACGAGTGCTGCACCCGCCGCTTGACCTCAAATCTAGGCGTGCGGCGGGTGCGGGTCGTCATGCCCTCGTACCGATTGGCGGGCCTCCCGGAGGATGAGCAATGACCTGCGAACTACTCCCCTGGGTGGAGACGAGGTCCTAGGTCTCGGGGTCTTCCCGGAGGGGGAGTCCGGTGTGCCCCGCTTTCTCTGAGCTGTCCTCGCGCGGGACCGGCTGCTCGACCAGGGCGAGGACCCTGGTCGCCATGAAACGGGCGGTGCGGACCACGGAGCCGCTGCGCGTGACTTCGCTCACTTCCACGACACCTCGGCGTACCGCCGTCTCCACCCTGCGGCCTGCCCTGCTCGCCACCACCTCGTATGTACGAGTGGTGTCACCGGCGTCCACCACTATCTCGACGCGATCACCCTTCACGCGCTCAATCCCCCTTCTGTGATGGTTGGTTGAGGTCAGGGGCGATATGAAGTCCTGCTGTTCGCACGGCCTCTGACCACCCTTCAAAGTTTCCCACCCGGCACTGACAATCCGTCGGTCCGAGAGGGCGCGGCCTTTGCGCGCGGGCGGCTGTGGAAACGTAAGCTGTCGCTCGTCATACGGACCGGGCAGCGGGGATGAACATGGCGATGATGCGCCTGAGGCGCGAGGACCCGCGCGTCGTCGGCTCGTTCAGGCTTCACAGACGGCTCGGCGCGGGCGGTATGGGCGTCGTCTATCTGGGCTCCGACCGCAAGGGTCAGCGGGTGGCGCTGAAGGTCATCCGGCCGGATCTGGCGGAGGACCAGGAGTTCCGTTCGCGGTTCGCGCGCGAGGTCTCGGCCGCCCGGCGGATCCGCGGCGGGTGCACCGCCCGGCTGGTCGCTGCGGATCTGGAAGCCGACCGGCCGTGGTTCGCCACGCAGTACGTGCCCGGACCCTCCCTGCACGACAAGGTCGCCGACGAGGGCGCGCTCGGCGCGGCCGAGGTCGCCTCGATCGGGGCCGCGCTGTCCGAGGGGCTCGTCGCCGTCCACGAGGCCGGGGTCGTCCACCGGGATCTCAAGCCGTCGAACATCCTCCTCTCCCCCAAGGGCCCGCGGATCATCGACTTCGGTATCGCCTGGGCGACCGGGGCGTCGACGCTCACGCATGTCGGTACGGCCGTTGGTTCGCCCGGGTTCCTCGCGCCCGAGCAGGTGCGCGGGGCCGCGGTCACGCCGGCCACGGACGTGTTCTCGCTCGGTGCCACGCTCGCGTACGCCTCGACGTCCGACTCGCCCTTCGGGCACGGCAGTTCCGAGGTGATGCTGTACCGCGTGGTGCACGAGGAGGCGCAGCTGCACGGTGTGCCGGACGCGCTCGCTCCACTGGTCCGCGCGTGCCTGGCGAAGGACCCCGAGGAGCGGCCCAGCACCCTCCAACTCTCCCTGCGCCTCAAGGAGATCGCCGCCCGCGAGGCCCAGGGCCTGTCGGATGTACGGCCGCCCGCGCCGCGTGGTGGCGAAGCGGACCGGCCCACCGGGCGGCTCACCGAGAGCTATCCCGAGCAGCAGCGCACGCAGGGCGGGCGGCGCCCGCAGAGTCCGCAGGGCA
>NZ_JAWOAI010000870.1:0-2526 GCF_033194735.1 Streptomyces sp. W16 | reverse complement strand
CCCTCGGCCCGACCGACCCACCGACGACCGCGCAGCACGCCCAACCGGCCCAGCACACCACGAACAGTCCCCCAGCATCCCCACCGGAGGACGCGGCAGCCGCCCTCGGCGCGGCAGACCCGCCGGCGGCCGCACGAGACACGATGCAGGGCCCCCAACCGGCCCAGCACCCCGAGGCAGGCCCCCCGGAGACCGGGCGGGAAACAAGGCGACACGTCCAGTCGACTCAGCACATCCCGGTCGGCCCGTCGGTGGCCCCGCAAGAGGCCGTGCAGCATGCCTCGGCCGGTCTCCCGGTCTCCGGCTGGGAAGCCGTGCGGCGTGCGCGTTCGCCTCAACGGCCGCGTGCTGAGCGCTATTTGGACAGCTACTTCACTCATCGGCTGGCGATCAGCGGTGACCGGTGCGGTGGTACGGACGCGGGCATGCTGTGCGGGTTCGGGGAGCGGGCGGGGCGGACCATCGCGTATGCCGCACAGGCCGGGACGGCTACCCGTCCGGCCGGTTATCGCACGGCCGCGCGGCTGATCCGGCTCGCGGACCGGCTCGGTGTGCCGGTGCTGACGCTGGTGGACACCCCGGGCGCGGCGAACGACGCCGAGGCGGAACGGCAGGGTGCGGGGGCGGCCATCGCGGACCTGTTCGGCGCGGTGGCGTCCGCCCGGGTCCCGGTCACCACGCTGCTGATCGGCGAGGGCGGTTCCGGTGGTGCGCTGGCGCTGGCCGCGCCGGGCAACACCTGGGCCACGCCGGACAGTTACTTCTCGGTGATCGCCCCGGAGCTCGCCACCGCGATCCTGAAACGGCCCCCGTCGGAGACGGAACGGACGGCGGACCAACTCCGCGTCCGCCCCGAGGACTTGGCGGAGCTGGGGGTGATCAGGACCCGGCCTGTGTGAGCGACGGGCAGTCATGAAGACACCCTCCAGCACCCTTTACGCATTCCTTACTTCGGGCATAACAGACAAATACCCCCATTCAGCCGCACCCCGCCCGGCCCACCACAAGGCGCGCCGACTGCCCCGCCCCCGCACGATGCGAATGAGGCCCGCCGCCCGGCGAAGCCCCGGTCCGCTCTCGGGAGAACCTTCCATGACCGTCAGTCTGGAGCAGTTGCGACGCTGCCATTTCGCCGTCGACCTGGGAGCGGCCCGCACCCGTGTCTACGTCAAGGGCGCCGGGCTCGTCGTCGACCAGCCGTCCGTCGCCGCCGTGAACACGCGGACCGGCGCGCTGATCGCCGTAGGAGAGTTCGCGGAGAAGATGACGGGCCGTACGCCCGACTACATTCGCGTGGTCAGGCCCGTCTCCGGCGGGACCGTCGTCGACATCGAGATGGCGCAGCGCATGCTGCGGCACCTGATCGGCGACAAGGTCCGCCGCGCGCTGCGCCGCAAGCCCCGGCTGCGGGCCGCCGCCTGCACCCCGCACGACGCCGATCCGCTGGCGCAGCGGGCCGCGATCGAGACGCTGGTCGGGCTCGGCGCGCGCCGCGTGGAACTGGTGGACACGCTGATCGCCGCCGCGGTCGGGTGCGGGCTGCCCGTCGAACGGCCCGAGGCCACCATGATCATGGTGTGCGGGGCCGCCGCGACCCAGGTCGCGGTGCTCTCCCTCGGCTCGATCGTCACCGCCGAACGCATCCCGGTGGGCGGCGAGGCAGTCGACCACGCGATCGTCCAACACCTGCGCCACGAGCACGAGTTGATGCTTCCGAGTCAGTCCGTACGACCACTGCAGGTCGCGCTCTCCGGCAACGGTCTCACCCCGCACGGCCCGACCACCACCGAGATCCACGGGCGGGACGTGGCGAGCGGCCTCGCCCGTTCCGTACGGGTCGACACCGCGGCCGTACGGGACGCGATCGAGACCCCGCTGACCGCCGTGCTCGACGGTATCGGCCGGGTGCTGCGCAACTGCCCGCCCGACCTGGTGGCCGACCTCGCCGACCGCGGCATCATGATGGTCGGCGGCAGCGCGCTGCTCCCCGGCTTCGACCAGATGCTGCGCGCGGCGACCGGCATGCCGGTGCACATCGCCGAGCGGCCGGACGTGTGTGCCGTACAGGGCCTGGGTTACATGCTGGAGGGCAAGATCGAGCCGCTGGTGCTGGAACCGCTGGCGACCACCTGAGCCCGGGCCCCGCCCCGGTGAGTGACGGCGCACCCGGCCTCTCCCGCCTCCTCGAAGCCGTCCTGAGCGTCGGTTCCGAGCTCGAACTGCGCACCACCCTCCAGCAGATCGTGGACGGCGCGGCCGAGCTGACCGGCGCACGGTACGCGGCGCTCGGCACGACGGACCCGGGGCAGGACGGCCTCACCGAGATCCGCACCGGCGCGCTCGCGCCCCCGTCCCCCGGGGGCCTCAGCGTGCCGATCCACGTCCACGACGAGGTGTTCGGCCACCTCCACCTCGCCGGCAAGCGGCCCGAAGCCCCCTTCTCCGCCGAGGACGAACAGCTGCTGCACGTCCTCGCCGCGCAGGCCGGTATCGCGATCGGCAACGCCCGCCTGTACGAGACGGCCC
>NZ_JAWOAI010000869.1:0-2535 GCF_033194735.1 Streptomyces sp. W16 | reverse complement strand
CCCCGCCCTGGAGGTACCGGAGGGCACCGGCCCACTGGAGGAGGCGCTACGGCTGCTGGGCCGGTCGCCGGAGGTGTGGCCGACGCCCGCCTGACCGGACCGGGACCGGATGTGCCGCGTCGGGCCCGCACGGCGGCCGGGCACAACGCGGCACACCGTCAACAAACGGGCACACAGGGGGACTTGGCCATCTCGGCGTCACGCGGAATTCGCGATTCAGTGCAGCCGGAGGGGAGCCATAGCAAGCGCTTGTCGCTACATTTTGACATGACCGCTGCATCACCCTCCCCCTCTGTCACTCCGCAGGAGGCACTTCCCCATGCGCAGACTTCTCGCCTGTCTGGCGGCCGCTGCCGCGGCCCTGGGCGGGATCACGCTGGCCGCCGCCACTCCGGCCGCCGCCGCAACGTCGGGCAGCTTCAGCGTGCTCACGTACAACGTCGCCGGCTTGCCGGAGTGGTTGTCCAGCGCCTCGACGCCGCGCGACACGAGCACCACCGAGATCGGCACGCGCATCGCCCCGTACGACATCGTGAACGTGCAGGAGGACTTCAACTACCACGCCTACCTGTACTCCACCGACACCCACCCCTACCGCACCGCGACCAGCGGCGGCGCGGGCATCGGCAGCGGGCTCAACACCGTCTCCAACTACGCCTGGGACGGCGACGACTTCGAGCGGGTCGGCTGGAACTCCTGCCAGGTCGACTCGGGCGACTGCCTGACCCCCAAGGGCTTCACGTTCATGCGCGAGCGCCTCTCCGAGGGCGTGTACGTCGACTTCTACAACCTGCACACCAACGCGGGTACGAACGACGGCGACGAGGCGTCCCGCGCGGACAACCTCAGCCAGCTCACCACGTTCATCCAGTCCCACTCCGCGGGCAACGCGGTCGTCGTCATGGGTGACACCAACACCCGCTACACCCGCACCGCCGACACGATCGCCGAGTTCGGCGCGGCCAACGGGCTCACCGACGCCTGGGTCAAGGTGATCCGCGGCGGCGTCGCACCGGCCAAGGGCAGCGACACGCTGCTGTGCGACCAGACCGGGGCCACCGTGCCCAACACCTGCGAGGTCGTGGACAAGGTCCTCTACCGCAGCAGCAAGCTCGTGACGCTGAACGCGACCTCGTACAACAACGAGCACGCCAAGTTCCTCACCTCGGACGGGCTGATGCTCTCCGACCACGACCCGATCACGGTCGGCTTCACCTGGTCGCAGAGCGCGGACTACCAGCTCAGCGAGCAGTTCGGCGGCCCGCACGGCGACTACTACCAGGACATCGACAGCGTCCCGGCCGCCGCCCGCGCCACCAAGATCTCGCTGCGTGCCGGCTCCCGCGTCGACCAGGTCGGCATCACCCTCGCCAACGGCACCACACTCACCCACGGCGGGACCGGCGGCACCGCGTCCTCGCTGACGCTGGGCAGCGGCGAGTACGTGACGACGGCGTACCTGTGCGAGAGCAAGTACAACGACACCACGCGGATCTTCTACGCCAAGTTCACCACCAACCTGGGCAACACCCTGGCCGGTGGCACCACCACCTCGGACTGCGTGACCCGCACCGCCCCGTCCGGCTGGCAGATCGCCGGCTTCCACGGACGCTCCGGCGACGAGCTGGACAAGGTCGGCTTCATCTACACGAAGCGCTGACCCGCCCCACCGCATCACGTCCGTCCGCCGGATCACCCGCTGTCGCGGGTGGTCCGGCCCGGTGCGCTCCGGCCGCCCTACGCGAACGCCGGGGGCACCAGCCGTCCGCGCGAGATGAGCGAGGTGGCCTGCTTCAGGCGGTGCACATGGATGCTCACGGCGTAGCCGTCGATGCCGGGGACCGCGGCGACCTTGGTGGTCAGGTAGCGGTACAGGTCCTCCGTGTCGCGGCTGATGACGACGGCCATCACGTTGGAGTCGCCGCTGATGGCGGCGGCGAAGGCGACCTCGTCGTGGCCCGCGATCTCCTCGCCGACACCTTCGAGGCGGGCCGGGGAGACGCGCAGCCACAGGGTGGCGTTGAGCGCGAACCCGAGCCGTGCGGCGAGCAGTTCGACGTCGTAGATGAGGGCACCCGAGTTCTCCAGGGCGTCGAGGCGCCGGGCCACCCGAGCCGTGGACCAGCCGGTGACGTCGGCGAGTTGGGTGTGCGTGGCGCGCCCGTCCTCCGCGAGCGCGTCGAGCAGCGGGGTGTCCTCGTCGGTGAGGCGCGCGGGTGGTCCGGTGGGGGCGGAAGGCCGGTCGCCCACGACGTGTCGTACCTGATCGGGCGTGAGGTGGCCGCCATAGCCCGTCCAGTCGCTTCTGCCCGACGTGCCGAAGGGATGGATGAGCAGGTCGATGCTGACGTCCAACACCGAGGCGGACTTGGGCAGTTGGCGGAGCAGGACGTCGTCGCGCGGCACGTGGACCGGTGCGCTGATGACGCAGATGATCTCCGAACCGCCGGACGCCAGTCCCGCGTAGGCGATGTCGGGCCGGCGGGTGAGCACGTCGGCGAGCGGGCCGACCCGGTCGGGGCGGCAGCGGATCCG
>NZ_JAWOAI010000868.1:0-2542 GCF_033194735.1 Streptomyces sp. W16 | reverse complement strand
TGGCGGCGGGCACCAGCTCGCGCAGCGCCACCCAGTCGCCCTCGCCGGGCAGCCCCTCGAAGGGCCGCTGCACCAGCTCGGTCACCGCGTGCGCGGCGGCCCGGCCGTGGCACGCCTTGTAGCGGCGGCCACTGCCGCAGGGGCAGGGCTCGCGGGCACCGACGACCGGAAAGTCTCCATCAGCGCCTGCGGCGCGGGCTCCGTCGCTGAGCTGCGGCCGCTTGGCCGTGGTCTGGGGGCGCTTCTTGGCCATCGTGGGTGTCTCCCGGTTACGGCTCGTCTCGTACTGGCGGGAGCCTAGCCGTTCACGCCATGACCGACGGGAGCCTGTGGACAACCCGGCGATGCGGATCGACGGCCGGCCGCCTGTGGACAACCCGGTGCCTGTGGACGGACGTATCGGTGCTGCACGGACGTGTCGTCGGTCCCGTCCGCACGGACGTGTCGTCAGTCCCGGTCGTCGTCGTAGGCGTCCGCGAAGCCCAGCCGGGGTATCGCGGAGACCGTCGGGGCCGTGACGCGCGTAGCAAAGTCGTCGCGCCGGTGCGCGGCATCCGGATCATGGACGTCCTCGTGCACGACGACCCACACCGTGACCTCGCCCCGGGTGTCGTCGCGTACGCCCCAGTCGTCGGCCAGTGCCGTGATGATGTTCAGGCCGCGCCCGCCGTGCGCCGTGACCGACGGGGTGGCCGGAGCCGGGCGGGTCGGGCCGCCGCCGTCCGTCACCTCGACCGTGAGCCGTCCGCCCGTGTCCACGCGCCAGGCGCAGCGGACGTCACCGTCACCGGCCAGGGCGTCGCCCAGCGGCCGGCCGTGTTTGCACGCATTGCTCAGAAGTTCGGAAAGGATCAGTACGGCATCGTCGATGACCGATTCCGGCACGCCGCCCGTACGCAACTGATCGCGCATGCGATGTCTTGCCTGCCCCACGCCCGCAGGGCCATGGGTCACGGCCATGCTCGACGACGTGGGCACCTCCTGTGCCACCACCAACGCCACCCCCGAGACCTCCTTCGCCCCACGCCACGGTGTGGATGCCCTCTTGGCCTGTACCGGAAACCGGCCAATCCACGTTCAGTGACGCATTCGCAACGATCGAACACGGACCGAACGCGCCGGAGCACTCCCCGTAATCGGGTGGCTTGTTTTCGATGGTGTGGCCGAGTTGGGAGGATGGTGCAGGTGAGGTGCCCGGGTCAAGGGGTGTTTGGCAGTCTTTATGAGGTTCTTTAACGTTCCCTACCGAGCTGGCTCAGAACGGCCCGCGGCCGGTTGGTGATGATGGCGTCAATGCCCAGGTCAACGCAGAGATCGACGTCCTCGGGCTCGTTGACGGTCCACACATGCACCTGATGACCGGCGTTTTTCAGCCGCTCGATGTACGCAGGGTGATTACGCACGATCCGGATCGAGGGGCCTGCGATCCGGACACCGGCCGGAAGTCGACCGTCCCTCAGGCGGGGCGAGAGGAACTGCAACAGGTAGACCGTCGGCAGCGTCGGGGACGCGGCCCGCACCCGGTGCAGGGATCGCGCAGAGAAACTCATGACCCGTACCGGGGAGTCGGCGGCGGAGGCCGGGGCGTCCAGCCCGAAGCGCTTCAGGAGCACCAGCAGCCGTTCCTCGACCTGCCCCGCCCAACGCGTCGGATGCTTCGTCTCGATGGCCAGCTCCACCCGCCGGCCCGCGTCCGCGACGAGTTCGAGCAGCCGCTCCAGGGTGAGCACGGAGGTGTCCCCACGGTCCTCCGGAAGGTGCTCCCAGTCCGGCTCCTCGTCCCGCGTCTTCCAGGAGTCGCGGGACAGGTCGCGGCTCTTCCAGGAGCCGAAGTCGAGGGCGGCCAGATCGGCGAGCTCCAGTGCTGAGACCGCTCCGCGCCCGTTCGACGTACGGTTGACGCGTCGGTCGTGGACGCAGACGAGATGGCCGTCGGCGGTCAGCCGTACATCGCACTCAAGCGCGTCCGCGCCGTCCTCGATCGCCTTCTTGTAGGCGGCGAGGGTGTGTTCGGGTGCCTCTTCGGAGGCTCCGCGGTGGGCGACGACTTGGATCCGGTGCTGCCGTGCGTGGGTCACCGCGTCATGGTGCCACCGCAAAGGGGTACACGTGGAACCGAGAAGGTGTAGGTATGCGCCTTTTTGGTCTCTATGACCGCTTATAAAGGATCGCCATGAACCCACAGGCACCGCTTATGGTGCCCTGACGTCCGGTGGGAAAAGCTGACGGCATACAAAAGCACCAGCACAGCTGTTTCGCGCCGGACCGTCGACAAGCGTGAACGAGTGTGACCGCATGCTTCCGAGAACAACAGCCGTGGACCGAGGAGAAGAGCTGTGAGCACCGAGAACGAGGGCACTGAGGTACCCCCGGCCCCGTCTGCACCTCCTGTGCCGGTGGAATCTCCCGCAGCTTCCCCGCAGGCGGCTGCGCCCGAGGGGAGCGCGCCCACCACGCAGCTCCCCCCGGTGCCTCCGAGCGCCCCGCAGGACGCACCCCACACCGGGCACGCGCCCGCGTACGGCGCCGCGCCCCAGGCACC
>NZ_JAWOAI010000867.1:0-2564 GCF_033194735.1 Streptomyces sp. W16 | reverse complement strand
GCGGCGCGTACGACGGCGGCGTCCACGTCGGCCGGGGTGGCGGCCGGGACGGTGGCGATGACCTCCTCGGTGGCGGGGTTCAGTACGTGCAGCGGGTGCTCGGCAGGCAACGGGGTCCTCACAGGCGTTCGTCGGCAGGCAAAGGGAGCGGGGTCCTCACAGGCGTTCGAAGGAGCGGCGCAGCTCCCAGTCGGTGACGGCGGCGTCGAAGGCCTCCAGTTCGACGCGCGCCATGTTGCGGTAGTGCGCGACGACCTCGTCCCCGAAGGCGGCCTTGGCGATCGGGCTGTTCTCCCACAGCTCGGCGGCCTCGCGGAGGTTGGTGGGGACGTGCGCGTAGTCGCCGCTGTAGGCGTTGCCCGCGCAGGCCTCCGGCAGCTCCAACTTGTGCTCGATGCCGTAGAGCCCGGCCGCGACAAGCCCCGCCACCGCGAGGTGCGGATTGACATCGCCGCCGGGCAGCCGGTTCTCGAAGCGCATGGAGCGGCCGTGGCCGACGACCCGGAGGGCGCAGGTGCGGTTGTCGTAGCCCCAGGCGACGGCGGTGGGCGCGAACGAGCCCGGCTGGAACCGCTTGTAGGAGTTGATGTTCGGGGCGTAGAGCAGCGAGAAGTCGCGGAGCGCGGCTAGCTGCCCGGCGAGGAAGTACCGCATGACCTCCGACATGCCGCCCTCGCCGTCTCCGGCCATGGCGTTGCCGCCCTCCCCGTCGCCGAGCGAGAGGTGGATGTGGCAGGAGTTGCCCTCGCGCTCGTTGTACTTCGCCATGAAGGTGAGCGAGACGCCCTCCTGGGAGGCGATCTCCTTGGCGCCGGTCTTGTAGACGGCGTGCTGGTCGCAGGTGACGAGGGCGTCGTCGTAGCGGAAGACGATCTCGTGCTGGCCCGGGTTGCACTCGCCCTTGGCGGACTCGACGGTCAGTCCGGCGACGGTCATGTCGTTGCGGATACGACGCAGCAGCGGCTCGATGCGCCCGGTCCCGAGCACCGAATAGTCAATGTTGTACTGGTTGGCCGGTGTGAGGCCTCTGTAGTTGGCGTCCCAGGCCTGTTCGTAGGTGTCCTTGAACACGATGAACTCCAGCTCCGTACCGACCTGCGCGGTGAAACCGTGCTCGGCGAGACGCTCCAGCTGGCGGCGCAGGATCTGGCGGGGGGCGGCAACCACCGGCGATCCGTCGTTCCAGGCGAGGTCGGCGATGAGCATGGCGGTGCCCGCGTTCCAGGGCACACGGCGGAGGGTGGACAGGTCCGGGTGCATGGCGAAGTCGCCGTAACCGCGCTCCCAGGAGGACATCGCATAGCCGTCGACCGTGTTCATCTCGGTGTCGACGGCGAGAAGGTAGTTGCAGCCCTCGGTGCCGTGTTGGAGCACGTCGTCGAGGAAGAAGCGGGCGGCGAACCGCTTGCCCTGGAGCCGGCCTTGCATATCGGGGAAGGCCAGGACGACAGTGTCGATCTCACCACTGGCGACGAGGGCGTGCAGCTTCTCGACGCTCAACGGGGGTGTGCGGTCTGCCACGGGAAAGCTCCTTCGGCTTCTGCGCGCTTTTTCCGGCCGGGCCGGAAGCCATAAGGTATTGCGGAGAACCATTGCTTGGGAAGGGGGTGCCGCCATATGTCGCTGGACGCGGAGGACGGCGTTGCGGACCGGTTGACCCCGGTGCTGCGGCCGGTGCGGGCGGGCAACGGCTTCGAAGAGGCGCTGGAACAGATTCTGCAGGTCGTACGGCTGGGGCTGGTACCGGGGGGCGAGCGGCTGCCGGCCGAGCGCGAGCTGGCCGAGCGGCTGGGGATCAGTCGGGTGACACTGCGCGAGGTTCTGAAGGTACTGCAGGACCAGGGACTGGTGGAGTCGCGGCGCGGACGCTACGGCGGGACGTTCGTGCTGCCGAAGTCGGACGCCGGCGGCGAGGACGAACTGCGGCGCCGGATCAGCGTGGTCGACATCGAGGACGTGCTGCGGTTCCGGGAGGTGCTGGAGGTCGGCGCGACGGGCCTGTGCGCGACGCACGGTCTGACGGCCGAACAGGCGGGACGCCTGCGGGACGCCCTCGCCCGCACGCACGACGCCCCGCTCGCCGACTACCGCCGGCTGGACACCCTGCTGCATCTGACGCTGGCCGAGCTGTGCGGTTCGCCGACGCTGACCGCGCAGTACGCGGCGGTACGGGCCACGGTGAACGACCTCCTCGACTGCATCCCCCTCCTCGTCCGCAACCTGGAGCACTCGCAGCGGCAGCACATCGCGCTGGTGGAAGCGGTGCTGGACGGGGACGCGGACGGGGCCCGGGAGATGATGCGGGAGCACTGCGCCGGGACGGCGGCACTGCTGCGGGGCTTCCTCGCGTGACGGGTGGGGTAGTTCAGGGGTAGTTCAATGGTTTAGGTCGAGCCCATTCACTTCTATTCACATCCATTCACGTCGCTTCGCGGTCGGAGGAAAGCATGGCGGGCAGGCCGCTGATCGGCATCAGTACGTATCTGGAGGCCGGGGCAAGCTGGGGCACCTGGGAGCTGGAGGCCGCGCTGCTGCCGGCCGGCTACCCGCGGCTGGTCCAGGAC
>NZ_JAWOAI010000866.1:0-2573 GCF_033194735.1 Streptomyces sp. W16 | reverse complement strand
CGGCGCGGTCGGAGCGATGACGGTGCAGGTCGCCGCGCGGGCCGGGGCCGAGGTGATCGGCGTGGTCGGACGCCCGGCCAAGCTCGCCCATGTCCCCGCTCCCGCCAAGTCCCTGCTGGCCTCCGAACTGTCCGCGGAGGCGGTGGGCGGCCCGGTCGACGTCGTCATCGACACGGTCGGCGGCCCGGTACTCCGCGACGCCCTCCCACTGGTCCGTCCCCGCGGCCGGGTGGCGCTCGTCGGCTACACCGCCGGACGCGAATTCACCGTCGACCTCGCGGACTTCCTGCTGGCCGACGTGTCCCTGCTGCCGGTGAACCTGATGACGCGGGGCAAGGAGGTCGCGGCGGACGCGGAGCGGCTGCTGGCGGAGTTGCGGACGGGGGAGCTGACCCTGGAGATCGAGCGGCACGGCCTCGACGCGCTGGCGGAGGCGGCCGAACGGCTGCGGACCGGGGAGGCGATCGGGAAAGTGGTGCTGGACTTCGGCTGAAGGGGCATCGACTCCCTCGGACCGCGTCCCGCACAGTCGGTTCGAGGGCCTGCCGCAGCGCTACAAGTCCGCTGTACGGGCCCGGGCCGCCGGTCCTCTTCCTGTGCGCGCCCGCCAGTGACCGGCGATCGCCGACGGAGCCCGGACGTCCGTCTTCACCAGGACCCGGACACCGAGCACATGGCCGGTGACCTCGCCCCACCGGTGAGTGCCGAAGGCCCGTTTCTCGCGACGGTAGTCGACCTCGGTCCCGAGGAAGCCCGCCCACTCGGTGAGATCGGCGCGCGACGCCTTGGCCCGCTGGATCCGGATGGTCCCGGACAGCGCGGGCTCCTCGCTGTGTACGTACATTCCCCAACCGGCCGTCGGCAGATCGGCCCTGAGCACCTCGGCCAGCGCCGTGGCCGCCTTGAGCTGAGCGGCGCGGGCCGGTTCACCGGGAAGCGCCCCAGGGCGCAGACGACCGTGTGCCCGCGCACTGGTGCCGAGCGGCACCGACTCCGAGAGCCGGACCGGTACGCCGTCCTTGACCGCGGCGACGTCGAGGGACTCCCAGGTGTGTGTGACGGCGTGTCCGCCGGTGTGTTCCGGGTCCGAGGAGCCTCCCTCCCAGGTGTCGAGGGTGTGGGACGAGCTGCGCAGCTCCGTGCCCAGGATGTCGGCCCAGCGCGCCAGCAGGGCGTACCGCTCGGCGTCGCCGAGTCCGCCCGGGAGCATGCCGTACAGGTCGGGTTTCTCGCTGAGCGCCCAGGACAGCGGAGGCCGCCCCCTCCGGATCAACTCGATCAGCGCCTCGACGGCGCGCGACTGGCCCTCGATGATCTCCGCCCTGTCCACGGGGAGAGCGTGCCCATGGGCCGGACCCGGGACACGTGAGCCTGTTCCCGCTGTACCGCTGGGCGGAACAGAGGGCGACGGAGCGCTTCCGGCAGAACACGCTGTCCACGGACAAGGCGATATCGGGTTCCGGTCGACAAGTCATAGGAGTCACCACGATGAATCTCCGAAACAGGATCACTGTCCTGGCAGCGACGCTCGTGAGCTGCGCGGGCATGGTCACGCTGGCGACGGGGGCGAATGCCGCCGAGCCGACCGCGGACTCAACTGCCGGCGTCTCCGCGCGCGTTACGGCCGCCGCGGCTGCGAGCAGCTATCACACGATCAAGAACCTGGCCTACAACCAATGCGTCGACGCGCCCGGCGGGGTGCTCAACGTCAGACTTCAGCTGGCCAACTGCAACGGCTCCAGCACCCAGAACTGGGCGTTCGTGTCCACCGGTTCGGCGGACACCTACTACCTGGTGAATCAGGCGAGTGCGTACTGCGCCGAGGTCAACAACGGCACCAGCGTTCCAGGAGAGGCCGTCGACGAATACCTCTGCGACGGGCTGGCGTCGGAGCAATGGGTCGAAACGGCCGTGACCGTCGACCAGAGGGCCGGCGCGAAGTTCAGGCACGTGGGCACCAATCTGTGCCTCGACACGGTCAGCAGTTTCAACAGCCAGCTCATGCAGTGGAGTTGCGACGACGCACATCCGGCTGCGGCCCAGGTCTGGATCGTGAGTTAGGCCGTTCCTGGTCACCGGTCCTGAGCACGTGCAGTCCGGCTCAGTGGCCGGTGTCGTTGCCGGTCGTGACCTTTCGCAGGCCGTAGAGCGCGGTCCCGAGGACGAGGACCGTGGCGCCGGAGACGACGGTGCTCGCGGGGAGGGCGAAAGCGAGGGCCGCGCAGCCGGCCAGGCCGATGACGGGGACGAGGCGGTTCGGTCGGCCCTCTTCCTCGGTGAGGGTCCAGGCGGACGCGTTGGCGATGGCGTAGTAGGCCAGGACGCCGAAGGAGGAGAAGCCGATCGCGCCGCGCACATCCGTGGTCGCGACCAGGACGGTGACCACCGCGCCGACCGCGAGTTCGGCGCGGTGGGGAACACCGAAGCGGGGATGGACGGAAGCCAGGGCGTGCGGCAGATGCCGGTCCCGGGCCATCGCGAGGGTGGTGCGGGAGACCCCGAGGATCAGCGCGAGCAGCGAGCCGAGCGCGGCGACGGCACCGCCGACGCGGACGGCCGGCACCAGCCAGTCG
>NZ_JAWOAI010000865.1:0-2574 GCF_033194735.1 Streptomyces sp. W16 | reverse complement strand
GTCCGACGGCGCCGGGCGGCTGGTGCCGGGCACCCAGGCCGCGCCGTTCCAGTACCGGACGTATCCAGGAATGGACGGGTCCGGGTAGTACCCCTCGCGGGGCCTGTCGTCACCGGGTGCCGGGGTTGGGGCGCTCATGTCCGTCGTCCCGTATCTGCTCGGAGGTCGAATGAGGGTGTCCACATCTATCAGACCCGTGCGACCGCCACTGCCCGTCCCGCCGGACCCACCCCTTTCCGGGCAAGCTCGTGCACGGAGTCCACACGCCCCGAAGCCCCGCGAAGCCTTCGCGAAGCCTCGCGGAAAAAAAAGATTCCCGAACCCGCGTAATGCTTCGGGCCGCACGCCCTCTCACTCGTACGGGCCCACCGAAGGGTCCCGTGAGCGCGAGAGGACACGTCATGCACACAGTGGTAGAGCGGGAGTTGGAGCTGAAGCTGATCCTGTCGCCGGAACGGAGCATTCCCGTTCCGGCGCGGCTCAGCTACCGCACGGACGACCCGTACGCCGTCCACATCTCCTTCCACATCACCTCCGAGCACCCCGTGAACTGGACGTTCGCCCGCGAACTGCTCGTGGAGGGGGTGTTCCGGCCGTGCGGGCACGGGGACGTGCGGGTGTGGCCGACGAAGGTGGAGGGGCGCAGCGTCGTCCTGATGGCGCTGAGTTCACCCGACGGGGACGCCCTCCTGGAGGCCCCGGCGGCCCAGGTGTCGGCGTGGCTGGAACGCACCCTCCGGGTGGTCCCCCCGGGCTCTGAGGCGGAGCAGCTCGGCATCGACGACGGCCTCGCCGAGCTGCTCGCACCGACCCCGGCCGACGACCTGTGGCTGCGCGACCCGTGGCCGTCGGACGAGTCGCGGGACGGGGAGTGAGCCGTAGGGAGGTTCGGGTTCAGAAGAGCTTGCCCGGGTTGAGGATGCCCAGCGGGTCGAAGGTCGCCTTGACCGCCCGCTGCATCTCCACGCCCACCGGCCCGATCTCGCGGGCCAGCCACTCCTTCTTCAGGACGCCGACGCCGTGTTCGCCGGTGATGGTGCCGCCGAGTTCCAGGCCGAGGGCCATGATCTCGTCGAAGGACTCGCGGGCCCGCCGGGACTCGTCGGGGTCCTGCGCGTCGAAGCAGACGGTGGGGTGGGTGTTGCCGTCGCCGGCGTGTGCGCAGACGCCAATCGTCAACTGGTACTTCTCGCCGATCCGTTCCACCCCGTCGAGCATCTCGCCGAGCCGCGACCGGGGCACGCACACGTCGTCGATCATCGTCGTGCCCTTGACCGCTTCGAGCGCGGTGAGCGACAACCGCCGTGCCTGGAGGAGGAGTTCGGACTCGGCCGCGTCCTCGGCGGGCACCACCTGGGTGGCCCCCGCGGCCTCGCAGAGGGCTCCTACGGCGGCCAGGTCGGCGGCGGGGTCCGCCGTGTCGAAGGCGGCGAGGAGCAGCGCCTCCGTGGTCTCCGGCAGTCCCATGTGCGCGAGGTCGTTGACGGCCTTGACGGTCGTACGGTCCATCAGTTCGAGGAGGGACGGCACGTGCCCGCCCTCCATGATCCGGCACACGGCGTCGCACGCGGCGGCGGCGGACCCGAACTCGGCTGCCAGGACCAGCTGTTGGGGCGGCTGCGGCTTCAGCGCCAGGACCGCCTTCACCACGATGCCGAGCGAGCCCTCCGAGCCGACGAACAGCCGGGTCAGGTCGTACCCGGCGACACCCTTGGCCGTACGCCGGCCCGTGGTCATGAGCCGTCCGTCGGCCAGCACCACGTCCAGGCCGAGGACGTACTCGGCCGTCACCCCGTACTTCACGCAGCACAGCCCGCCCGAGGCGGTGCCGATGTTGCCGCCGATGGTGCACATCTCCCAGCTGGAGGGGTCGGGCGGGTAGCAGAGGCCGTACTCGTTGACCGCGCGGGAGAGGGTGGCGTTGATGACGCCCGGCTCGACGACCGCGATGCGGTCGACCGGGCTGATCTCCAGGATGCGGTCCATTTTGACGAGGGACAGCACGACGCAGCCCTCGGACGCGTTGGCCGCGCCCGACAGGCCGGTGCGGGCGCCCTGCGGGACGACCGGGATCCGCAGTTCGGTGGCGACGCGCATCACGTGCTGGACCTGTTCGACCGTGCGCGGCAGCACGACGACGGCGGGGGTGCCGGACGGGCAGAAGCTCGCCATGTCGTTGGCGTACGAGACCGTGACGTCCGGGTCGGTGAGGACGGCCTCGGCGGGCAGACCGGTCAGCAGGCGGTCGAGAAGGGGTCCGGTGTCGTGGTCGCGAGGCGCTTCGATACGGCTCATGATCACAGCGTCGCACCCACGGCCATCGGTGTGAACCCCGTCCGCGCACGGCTTTCGGTGCCGGGATGTGGTCGTCGTACTGACGCACAGTGAGCGCCATGGAGAACGAACAGCGGAGCCCGGGTACGTCCCTGGTGGCGGAGGCTCGCAGGCGCCGCTCCCACGTTCTGCGGCGGGTGCTGATCGCCTCGGTCGCCGGGTGTGCCGTGGTCGTCGGGCTGCTGTGGCTGCTGCCCGAGGAACCGCGTCCGGCGCCGCCGCCCGCGCCGGGACCCAAGA
>NZ_JAWOAI010000864.1:0-2574 GCF_033194735.1 Streptomyces sp. W16 | reverse complement strand
GATGTCGGCGCTCGCGCACACGGCGGCCAGTTCCGCCTTGTCGGCGACCCGTTCGGCCAGCGCGCCGGGCTGCTGCGGCAGCAGATAGGAGGGCGCGAGTTCATCGCGCAGCCGGCCGACGGCGACGGCGCTCGCGTCGTCCATCGGGATCAGTACGGCGGGACGTGCGATCCGCGCGGCCACCCGGCGCAGCGTGACGGCGATCTCGCCCAGGGACGCGCCGGGCGCCGGCGGGGGGTGCATCTGGCAGACAAAGCGGGAGCTGCGTACGGGACTTCCGGCGGAATCGGCGACCACATGCACCTCCACTCCCGCCCTGCCGAGTGAACGCACGGCCCCCAGCGTTCCGTGGTGAAAGGGATTCCGGTCGATCCGCAACAGAACTGCGGGGACACGGATGTCGAGCAGCGACACGGACTGTTTCCTTCGGTTCGTTTCACCCGTGCGGGCGATAGGGGAACTCGGAAGCCGTAACGGCGGTGGCGTAATTCATATTCATATGACTGAGTGTCAGTAGAAGGAAAAGCAAAGTCGGAACGGAGTACGAGAGTGGAGAGAGGAGCAGGCATGGCCCCACAGCAGCGACGGTCCCGGACCGCCCGGCTGGCCTTCATCGCGGCTACGGTCGCCGCGTCGGCGGCTTTCGCGTCGGGTCCCGGGTTCGCGGCGGGAGCGGAGGTGGCGCGAGCCACCGATCCTCCTGCTCCGGTGACCACCACACCCACGACCCCGGCCTTCGGTGCCTTCCTCGACTCCGGTGCTCGCGGTGTGGCCCGGATGGCCGCGCTGAGCAGCTGGCTGGGCGGTGCCGAACTCCGCGTCGGCCACACCTACCTGCCAGGCAACCACTGGAGCGACATCGAGGGCGCCCCGGGCCTCCTCGACGTATGGGCGGACTGGCGCACCGAGAAGACCGACCGGATGCTCGTCCTCAACGTGCCGATGCAGGAGCACAACGAGGACGGCGTCTCCGACTGGCAGGTGCGGCGGCTGCTCCAGCAGGGCGCGGCCGGCCAGTTCGATCAGCACTTCAAGGCCCTGGCGCAGCGGCTGGTCGACCTGAAGGTGCCGGACACGGTGATCGTGCTCGGCTGGGAGATGAACGGCACCACGTACACCTCTCGCTGCGGGCCGGACCCGGAGGCCTGGAAGAAGTACTGGAACAGGATCGTCACCACGATGCGCTCGGTGCCGGGCCAGAAATTCCGGTTCGACTTCACTCCGAGCCGCGGTCGGGACGCCGTTCCCTGGACGCAGTGCTATCCGGGGGACGCCACGGTCGACATCGTCGGAATGGATTCGTACGACCAGCCTTCCGGGCTGACGTTCGACGAGCAGGTGAAAGAGCCCTACGGACTCCAGGAACACGTGGACTTCGCCAAATCCCACGGCAAGCCCATTTCCTATCCTGAATGGGGACTCTTCCGCAATGGCGACAACGCGGAGTACATGAAGCGCATGCTCGCCTGGATGGACGAGCACAAGCCGCTGTACAACACGGTGACCGACTACTGCCCGCACGGTGTGTGGCAGTGCTCGCAGAACCCCAAGTCGTCCCAGGTCTACCGCTCGGTCCTGTTCGGCCGCACCGAGGACCCGACCCCGCAGCCGACAACACCCACAACACCCACGACACCTACGACCCCGGTCACTCCGGAGCCGCCCAAGCCGACCACGCCCACCACACCGCCCACCCCGACGCACCCGGCCAACTGCTCGCCGGTGGAGCTGGGCGACTGGGTGGAGTACTGGCTCGGCGGGAAGCTGTGCGTGAAGTTCGACTGGTGGCAGCGCGACCGCTGAACCAGAGGTGGCGGCGGGCCGCTCACGGTCCGTCGCCACCGCGCTCCCTCCATTTCCGCAGTAACGCCTTGCCCCGCCGGCGCGCGGCGACATCGCAGACGACCGCAGTCATCAGCGGCGCCGTGCGCTTCCGGGCCAGCAACAGCCGCTGGTTGAGCACCGGTTCGGGCCGCCAGTGGTGCTTGTACGGCTCGTTGCCGCGCAGCAGACTGAGCGTGCCGGGCCCGTCGGTGCCGGTGTGCTCGGCGCACGCGTCGAGCAGCATCACCGCCACATCCGCCTTGCGTTCCCGCAACCGCGGGTGAGCGCCGTACAGATACCCGCCCGCGAGCCGCCGCGACAACAGCGTCAGGTCCACGGCGACCACGTCCTCGTCGAGCCGGAACTCGGTGACGACGGCGTCGCCGGAGCGGACCATCGGCCCGACCGAGCGGACGAGGTGTTCGCAGAACCGGGTCTGCAGATGCTCGGACGTCACCTTCCGCCCCTGCCACTGGAGTTGATGCAGCTCCAGCAGCCGCCGTAGCGCCCCGTCCACCTCGTCGGGTCGTACGACATTGCGCTCCACGCCGAGCGCGGTCAGCTTGCGGAGTTTGGCGCGGACGCGCTGGGCCTTGGAGGAGGGGAGACGGGCGACCAGTTCGTCCATGGGTACGGCGGGGAGCTCCAGGCACAGCGAGTCGTGGACGCGGCGGCGGGGGCCGCGCCAGCGGTCGTAGACGCGCTCGACCGCGCTGCCCGGCCGCACCTCGCGGAAGTCGATCAGCGCGG
>NZ_JAWOAI010000863.1:0-2575 GCF_033194735.1 Streptomyces sp. W16 | reverse complement strand
GCGCTCGCGCAGGAGGGCGGGCTGCCGTCGGTCCTGTGGGCGGGCCCGGAGAAGATCAGCCGCGCGGTGCGCGAGGGCCTCCATCCCGTGCAGGGCACGGTCCGCTCGGGCCCGGTCAGCCTGCAACTGGGCTTCGCGGGCGACGAGTTCGGGTACGCGGTCGACTTCGGGCATCCGAGCCCCACCCCCGGTGCGGGCAGCGGCCCCTCCATGTTCAACCTCGACCCGGAGATCAAACGCGAGTGCATCTGGAGCGGCCCCGTGCTGCGCCCGGCCTCGGTCCTCTCCGACCGCGCGGGAGCCACCGTCAAACTGCGTGGCGCGGGCGGCGGCTGGTCCCGGGCCCACGGCGCCCTGCGGCCGTACGACAGCATGCTCGGCGAGCTGGCCGACCCGCAGCACGCACCCGATGTGCTGGCGGTGCGGGAGTTCATCAGGTCCTGGCGGTTCTACGACCATGTCCGCACCGACGCGCACGCGCCGGCCCGGGCCGACCGGATCGGCACCCGGACGCCCGTGCTCAGCGGTGACGGCTCCGATCTGGCCGCCGCCCTGCAGACGATCCGCGAGGTCGGTGACGGCGAGGCGCTGGACGCGGCCGTGGACGCGGCCTTCCCCGGCAGCCAGGTCCACATCGCCGATCTCGGCGGGCGCTTCCGGCTCGCCCTGCGCCAGCACGGGTTGCTGCGCCCGCTCACCGCCGCCGAGTTGTCGGACGGCACCCTGCGCTATCTGCTGTGGGCGGCGGCGCTGTTGACGCCCCGGCCACCGTCGCTGCTCGTGCTGAACGAACCGGAGACGAGTCTCCACCCGGACCTGATCCCGCCACTCGCCGATCTGATCCTCACCGCCGGCAAGGACACCCAGATTGTCGTGGTCACCCACGCCAGACCGCTCGCGGACGCTCTCCAGAAGGGTGCGATACGTCACCGTCTCGACGTCAACTCCATAGAGCTGGTGAAGGAGTTCGGGCAGACGACGGTGGCGGGTCGCGAGGGCCCGCTCGACGAACCGTCGTGGCACTGGCCCAAGCGCTGAGCCGACCGTACGGACACGGAAGCCCCGCCCCCTCGCGCGCGGGAGCGGGACTTCACGGTGTCGTGCGACAGGTCAGCCGATCTGTGCGCCGAAGGTCGACAGCGCCTCGGTGACCGGCTGGAAGAAGGTCTCGCCGCCGGAGGTGCAGTCGCCGCTGCCGCCGGAGGTGAGGCCGATCGCCGCGTCGCCGTCGAAGAGGGAGCCGCCGCTGTCGCCGGGCTCGGCGCAGACGTCGGTCTGGATGAGGCCGTTGACGATGTCGCCGTTGCCGTAGTTCACGGTGGCGTCCAGGCCGGTGACCGTCCCGGTGTGCACCTGGGTCGTCGAGCCGCTGCGGGTCACCTTCTCGCCGACGGTGGCGTCGGCGGCGTGGGTGATGGCCTGCGAGGAGCCGTTGTAGAGGTCGACCGCGCTCGGGTGGGCGACGTCGGAGGTGTACTTGACCAGGCCGAAGTCGTTGTCCGGGAAGCTGGACTGCTCGTTCGTGCCGATCTCGTTGCCGCTGGAGTCGGACCAGGTGGAGATGGCCTCGGTGCAGTGTCCGGCGGTGATGAAGTAGGGCGCGCCGCCCTTGACCACGTTGAAGCCGAGCGAACAGCGCCCGCCCGAGCCGGAGATGGCGTCGCCGCCCGCGATGAAGGGCTTGAACTCCCCCGTGGTGCGCTGGAGTTCGGCCTTGGTGCCGAGCCTGTCGACGACCTTGGTGAGCTTGGCCCACTCGGTGGCGGAGACCGTGCGGTCGGCGGTGACGACGACCTTGTTGGTGGTGGGGTCGGTCGCCCATGAGGTGCCGGGGATGGTGGCGTCCTGCTTGAGGGTCGTACGGGCGCCGGCCAGTTCGGCGAGGGAGTGCTCGACGATTCTCGCCTTGGCGCCGGCCGCCTCGACGGTGTCGGCGGCGGCCTGGTCGAGCACGTTGACCACGAGGCTCTTGGTCTTCGCGTCGTAGAACGTACCGGCCGCGTCGGTGCCGAGGTTCTTGCCGAGTGTAGAGGCGAGCTTTCCGGCCGCCGGGGCCGAGAGGGTGTGGGGTGCGGCCGCCTGCGTGGTCTCGCTGGCGTTCGCACTCTGCAAGGTGACTCCCGCGACGACCAGCGCGGCTATGCCCGCGCCTGCCACGGCCACCCGTCGCCTGGGTATGCGTCGGTGCTTCAACTCGTGTCCTCCTGTGGGGGGTCGGCCCGCCAGGTTATGGGGACCCGACCGGCCGAAAGGTAGGTTGACGAGCGCCTACTCTTCCGAATCGCACAGGGAGCGCACAAGGTCGACTTCAGGTCGTGCGCGGAACGCGGTTGTACGCCCCCCTCGATTTGACTGTCCACGGTCACCCCAGGCCATTCGCACTGCAAACACTGCGTGCGAGTGGCCCTCATCAGCCGGTGAGGTCTAGTCCTGTCTTGAAATCGACCCATCGGAGTCCGGATCCGACTGAGGCTCGGCAGGCGGAAGTTGCTCCTGCACCGGTTGCGGCGCCACGGGGGCCGCAGGGGCAACCGGCGCCACGGGTGCCGCGGGCGCTGTCGGCGCGGCAGGCGCG
>NZ_JAWOAI010000862.1:0-2578 GCF_033194735.1 Streptomyces sp. W16 | reverse complement strand
GACCGGGTCCACGGCGCGCTGGTCGCCTGCGCGCCGCGCGAGTCGGCGGTCCTCGTCCGGGCCGCGGGGGAGGTGGCCCGCTGGGTCTCCGTCCAGCTGGAGTTGGCGGATCTGGACCAGTCCCGCACCCGACTGATCGAGGCCGAGATCAAGGCACTTCGGGCCCAGATCTCCCCGCACTTCATCTTCAACTCGCTCGCGGTGATCGCCTCGTTCGTCCGCACCGACCCCGAGCGCGCCCGCGAACTGCTCCTCGAATTCGCCGACTTCACCCGCTACTCGTTCCGCAGGCACGGCGACTTCACCACCCTCGCCGACGAACTCCACGCCATCGACCACTACTTGGCACTCGTCCGGGCCCGCTTCGGCGAACGGCTCTCCGTCACCCTGCAGATCGCCCCCGAGGTGCTGCCGGTCGCGCTCCCGTTCCTGTGCCTCCAGCCGCTGGTCGAGAACGCCGTCAAGCACGGTCTGGAGGGCAAGGCTGTGACTGCCGCGGGCAAGAGCCGCATCAGCATCACCGCGCAGGACGCGGGCGCCGAGGCACTCGTCGTCATCGAGGACGACGGCGCCGGCATGGACCCCGACCTGCTGCGCCGCATCCTGGCGGGCGAGGTCAGCCCCTCGGGCGGCATCGGCCTGTCCAACGTCGACGACCGGCTCCGCCAGGTCTACGGCGACGACTACGGCCTCGTCATCGAGACCGCCGTAGGAGCGGGCATGAAGATCACCGCCCGGCTGCCGAAGTACCAGCCGGGCGTGCACTCGGCGAGCCGGCGCAGTGAGCAGTAACGCGCGTCAGGTGCTGCGCGTGGCCACCATCCCCAGGGTGATCAGACCCAGCACGACCCAGCCGAACCACAGCCAGCCGTTGCTGCCGAGCGCCACCGTGTAGGCCGTCACCACCACCAGACCGCCGACGGTGATCACCCCCATGGTCTTCGTGGAACCGGGCATCGCGACACCCTCCTCATGGTTCGTCCCCCTCCATGGTGCCCCCGTTCTGCTTCCGCACGGCGCACACGACGAAATGAGTGCCCGACTTCCACGGTCCCTCACTGGTCCAGGAGGCGGCCTCGTAGAGCGACGGATCGAAGCCGTAGTCGGCCGGCGGGACGTCCCGCGCGCACGCCGCGTCCGACCGCGTACGGGCCTGGGCCAGCGTGACGCCCGCGCCCAACCGGGTGAACCCGACCACTTCCTGATCGTGCTTGCCCGCGCAGGAGACCAGGCTCGCCGCCCGGTTCGAGGGCACGTCCAGACAGTCCCGCCTCTGCATGGTCGACGTGTCCGCGAACGCCGACCCGAGGGCCCGATGGCTGCCGAGCGGCCCGTAGACCGGCCCGTGCGCGCCCAGCACCAGACAGGCGGTCCGACGCCCGGCCGCCTTGAATCCCGCGTCCGTCGGTACGACGGCGTAGCCCCGCACGTCCGCGAGCTTCTCCCGGATCTCCTGCGTCCGCTGCGCACACCGGTCGGCACCGACCTTCCGTGCCTCGTCCGCGGACGCGGTGGACACGAACGCCATCACCTGTCCGTCCGGCACCGAGTTCCGGCAGCCGGCGTCCACGGCGAGCCGTGGCGTCCCCTGGAAGAGGTGCCCGCCCGGCCAGTCGGCGGTGACACAGTCGCCGTCCCTGAGCGGCGCGGCGAGCCCGACGGCCGTGCCGTACGGCGGGCTGCTCCTGCCGGTGTCCTTGGCGGGCGGCTGATGGGCCATCGCGTACCAGACACCGCCCAGGGCGAGAGCGAGCCCGAGCAGACCCGCCAGGACGGACTGGAGGAGCCGGGGGCGAGGCCGCCGGCGCCTGCCCGTGGGGGAGGGCTGGGACGTCGGGGCACCGTATCCGTACGGCGCCGAGACCTGGTGGGTCGGCACCGCCACCGGCACCGGCGCGGCCTGGCCCTCCCAGGGCGACGGCGAACCCAGGTCCGTCTGGGTCCTGGCGTACGCCTCCGCCTCGGCCTGCGGGGTCACGATCCGCGACAGCGCCACCTCCGCCTCCGCCGCCGGAATCCGCCGTAGCGGATCCTTCTCCAGCATCGCGTGGAGCACCGGCGTCAGCGCGCCCGCGCGGGCCGGTGGCAGCGGGTCCTCCATGACCACCGCGGTGATCTCCGCGAGCGGTGACTCGCGGGCGAAGGGACCGTGGCCCTCGACGGCGTGGTAGAGCGTGCAGCCCAGCGAGAACAGGTCGGCGGCGGCGGTCGGCGGCCCGCCCGTGGCCCGCTCCGGAGCCAGATAGCCCGCCGTACCGACGAGCACGGACGTCAGCGTGTACCGCGTCTCCCCGGCGTCCGGCTGCACCGAGATGCCGTAGTCGGTGAGCAGGACCCGGGCGTACGGCGAACCGGTGCGGTCCGGTGCGAGCAGGATGTTCGCCGGTTTCACGTCCCGGTGCATGACACCCCGCTCGTGCCCGGCGGTCAGCGCGTCGAGTACGGCGAGTCCGACGCGGGCGCACTCCGCCGGGGCGAGCGGGCCGTGCCGGCCGACCAGGTCGCGCAGGTCGACGGCGTCCGCCACGTACTCCATGACGATCCACGGCAGCACGTCGTGCTCCAGCACGTCATGGAC
>NZ_JAWOAI010000861.1:0-2578 GCF_033194735.1 Streptomyces sp. W16 | reverse complement strand
CGGCGCGGGCCGGGGCGCCCGCGACCTGCTGTGCGTGGCGACCGGACACCGGGGGGTGGGCGGCGCGCTGGTCCTCGACGGGCGTCTGCACACCGGGAGTTCGGGGCTTGCGCTCGAAGTCGGACACCTCACCGTCAACCCCGAGGGCCGCCCCTGTTACTGCGGCAGCCGCGGCTGTCTCGACGTGGAGGCCGATCCGCTCGCCTTCCTCACGGCCGCCGGTCGTGAGCCCGGACCCGAGGTGTCCCTGCTCCAGGAGTCCAACGACCTGATCCGCCGGCACTACGACGACCCGTCCGTACGGGAGGCCGCCGAGACCCTGATCGACCGGCTGGGGCTTGGTCTCGCCGGGCTGGTGAACATCCTCAATCCCGACCGGATCATCCTCGGCGGACTGCATCGCACCCTCCTCGACGCCGACCCGGACCGGCTGCGCGCCGTCGTCGCCGACCGGAGCCTGTGGGGGCAGAGCGGAGGCGTGCCGATCCTCGCCTGCACCCTCGACCACAACAGCCTGGTCGGCGCCGCCGAGTTGGCGTGGCAGCCCGTGCTGGACGACCCGCTGGCGGCTCTTTCCTGACCGCACGGACGGCACGTGACGGAAGGAATCGACGTGCCCGTTGGGAGCCGGGGCAGAGTAGGTCTATCGTCGGAAACCTAAGGCCAGAGGATGGAGGGCGGCGAGTGATGCCGCAGGATGAGCCCGTGATCGGATGCACGGGGCAGGTGATCATCGCGACCCGCGGAAGCGCGGGCCCCGGCGAGATCCTGGTGCGCGTCCGGGGCGGCTCCGAGACCTTCCTCGCCTGGTCGGACGATCCTCTGCCCACGGGGGCGACGGTACTCGTGATCGAGTCGCGAGGAAGTCGTGAGGTCCACGTCATCAAGTGGGTGGATCCATTGGACGCGCTGGGCGGGGACCCCGCCGGCGCTGAGTGAGGAGTACCAGAATGTTCGGTTACCGCGTTCCCGCCCCCGATGAGGCGATGCTGATCTCGGGTGGCAGGCGGGGACTGGGGGGCGCGCCGTTCCGAGTGGTGACGGGGCACGGAAAGTTCGTGCTCCCGGTTTTCCGCAAGACCCGTTTCCTCACGCTGTCGATGTGCGAGGCCGAGGTCACCGAGACCTGTGTGACCAGGCAGGGCATCGCGCTGCACGTCCGTGCCGTGATCGCGTTCAAGGTCGGCAACGACACCGAGAGCATCATCAACGCGGGCCAGCGCTTCCTCTCCGACCAGGACCAGATGTCGGTGCTGACCGGCCGGATCTTCGCCGGTCACCTGCGGTCCATCATCGGCTCGATGACGGTCGAGGAGATCGTCACGGAGCGGCAGAAGCTCGCCGCCGAGGTCCTGGACACCTCGAAGGTCGAGATGGCGAAGATCGGCCTGATCGTGGACTCGCTCCAGATCCAGTCGATCGACGACGGCGAGGTCGGCTACATCGAGGCCATGTCCGCGCCGCACAAGGCCGCCATCCAGCGGCAGGCCCAGATTGCCCAGGCGCAGGCCACCCAGGCCTCGGTCGAGGCGGAGCAGGTCGCGGCCCGCAACCAGGCCGAGTACGCCCGGCAGACCGCGGTGGTCAAGGCGGAGTACTCGGCCGAGGTGGACCGCGCCCAGGCGCAGGCCGCGCAGGCCGGACCGCTGGCGCAGGCCCACGCCCAGCAGGAGGTGCTGGCCGCGCAGACCGAACTGGCCCAGCGCCAGGCGGAGTTGCGCCAGCAGCAGCTGGTCGCCGAGATCGTCAAGCCGGCCGAGGCCGAGGCCCAGCGGATCAAGCTGCTCGCCATCGCCGAGGCGGAGCGCATGAAGATCCAGGCCGAGGCGGCGGCTTCCTACGACCGGGTCGCGCTCGACCGCATGCTGATCGACCAGCTCCCGCAGATCGTGAAGGAAGCGGCCGGTGGCCTCGCCGGCGCCAACGTCAACGTCCTCAACGGCGCGGACGGCCTCGGCGAGATCGCGGCCGGCCTGGTCTCGCAGGGCCTCACGATCCTCGACTCGGTCCGGGGCAACCTGGGCAACGCGGACAACGACGGCCGCCGCCCCGGCGACGACGTCAAGAACCTGCTCCAACTCCAGGCGAAGAAGGACGACAAGAAGGACGACGGCCCGGTGGACCTCGACTAGCAGCGGCTCCGGCGGCCGGTCCTACCAAGGAGCCGTGAGGCTCCACAGCGTCGCCACCAGCGGGCGGCGCAGATCGGCCCGCCGTACGCACAGCCCGATCGGGAGCGGCTCCGGCGCCGGATCCGCGGCGACCACCGCCAGCCGCTCCCGTACGGCACTGCACTCCAGCACCAGCCGGGGCACTACCCCGGTCCCGAAGCCCAGCGCGACCAGCGTCAACAGCCCTTCGTGGCCGTCCGGTTCGCAGACCACGTCCGGTGTCGTGCCCCGGGCCCGGAACCAGCGGTCGGCCGCCTCCCGGACCAGACCCCGGTGCGGCAGCACGAACGGGCCGTCGAGATCCGGATCGGGACGGTCGCGGGCGGTGACCGGCACCAGCTCGGTCACCGCGACCGTCCGGCTCACCAGCGGCTCCGGCAGCCGCGCCGGAATGCCCGCGACCGCCA
>NZ_JAWOAI010000860.1:0-2578 GCF_033194735.1 Streptomyces sp. W16 | reverse complement strand
CGTCGTACTCGATGGTCGTCCCGGCGGACGAGGCGACGGGTGTCGCCCGCGTCTCGGCGTGTGTGCCCGGTACCAGCAGGGCGAGCAGCAGCACGAGCGCCCGCAGCCAGGCACGGCTGCGGGGGAGGCTTCGTGCGGTGTTCACGGGGGTCAATCTGCCCTGCGGTTCTACGGCGTTCATCGCGTCCGGCGCGAGATACGCCCGCATGGAGTAGGGGCCGTGGTCGTCACAGAGCGGCCGGGATCTGCTGGGCCCGGCCCTTCATCCGGATCGCCGTGATGATCTCGACGACGCCGACCGCGACCAGCCAGATGCCGCCGACGAGGGTGAGGACGGCGACCGAGCGGAAGGGGGAGTCGATGAGGACGATGCCGGCGATGAACGTGACGACGCCGAGGAAGATCTGCCAGCCGCGCGCGGGCATGTTCTTGTCGGAGGCGGCGGCCAGGGTCTGGGTGATGCCCCGGATCAGCCAGCCGATGCCGATCCACAGGGCGAGCAGCAGGATCGACTGCATCGGGCCGCGGAAGCAGAACAGGCCCAGCACGATCGACAGCGCGCCGCTGATGAACGCCAGCACGCGCAGTGAGGTCGCCCTGTGGGTGCCGAAGGCGGAGACCAGCTGGAAGATGCCGCTGATCAGCAGGTAGAGGCCGAAGAGGATGCCGGCCGCGAAGAGGGACGCGCCCGGCCACACCAGGACCAGGACGCCCAGGACGAGGGACGCGATGCCGGTGAGCAGGACTACCTGCCAGGCGGCTTTGGAGAGGGCGAAGAGGGGCCCTTCGAGTTCCTGCTCGTCATGTGGGGGCCGCGGGACACGGGTGTCGTGGGCGCGGCGGTCGTCGAACTCCGGGCCCCAGGAGGGGCCGCTCGGTGCCTCGGTCATGGTCCATGTTTCGACCGGGCGCGGACGGCCCGCCACCGGGGCGGGCCACCTGGCTGACGGGGGCTATTTGGTACCGGGCGTACCGGGCGCCTTCGTCGCCTTGGCCGCGGCCTTCATCTCCTGTTTGTGGGCGCGCACCTTGGCCAGTGACTCGGGGCCGGTGATGTCGGCGACGGACCGGAAGGACTTGGGCTCGCCGTACGCCCCGGCGGCCTCCCGCCAGCCCTTCGGCGTGACGCCGAGCTGCTTGCCGAGCAGGGCCAGGAAGATCTGTGCCTTCTGCTTGCCGAACCCGGGCAGTTCCTCAAGGCGTTTGAGCAGGGCCGCCCCGGTGTCGACGCCCTCCCAGACGCCGCTCGCGTCCCCGTCGTAGTGCTCGACGAGGTACTGGCACAGCTGCTGGATCCGCTTGGCCATCGAGCCCGGGTAGCGGTGCACGGCCGGCTTCTCGGAGAGCAGCGCGGCGAACTCCTCGGGGTCGCGGGCGGCGATCTCGTGCGCGTCCAGATCCTCGGCCCCGAGCCGGTCCGCGATCGTGCGCGGCCCCTTGAACGCCCACTCCATCGGCACCTGCTGGTCGAGCAGCATCCCCACCAGCGCGGCGAGCGGGGAACGGCCGAGGAGTTCGTCGGCGGCGGGGTCCTGGGCGAGGTGAAGGGTGACGTCCATGGGTCGATTCTGGCGCGTCCGGGGTCGGGATGCCTCCCCGTGCGCGGGCGGGCTCAGGTCGGCCGCCAGTACCCCAGCGCGTGCACCCGCTCCCGCCGTACGCCCAGCTCCTTGCGGATGTACGACGACAGCGACCGGGTCGTGGCCGTGTCGCAGGTGATCCAGACGTAGGGGTCGGGGGTGGCCTTCAGGAGGTCGGGGAGTTCGGCGCGGATCCGCTCGACCAGTTGGCCCCTGGGGAGCGCGCGGATCTCGTGCCGGTCCGGGGCGGTGCGCAGGGGGAGTCCGTCGGGCTCGCCCTCGAACCAGATCGTCGCCGGGACCGTCGAACCCACCGCCCCCAGCAGGGAGTTGATGGCGGGGACGGATGCCGGGTCGCCGATCGCGAAGAGGTGGGAGAGGGGTGGGTCGGGGGTCTCGAAGCCGGTGCCCTGGACCGTCGCCTCGATCGTGTCGCCGGGCTTCGCGGCGCGGGCCCAGTCGCTGGCTCGGCCCTCGTGCAGGGCGAATTCGAGGCCGAACGTGCCGGCCGCCGGGTCGGGGTCGACCAGGGTGTACGCCCGCTGATGGGGCCTGCCCGCGTTGTCGAACCAGAGCCGGACCCACATCGTCGGGTGGACGCCGGTCGCCGCGAGCATGCCGCCGTCGGTGAGGTGGAGGCGGCGATAGTGCGGGGTGACGTCCTCGGCCCTCGTCACCGTGAACTCGAAATCCTTCGCGCGCAGCAGCCGGAGAACCGCGCCCTCCCATCCGCGCCCCTGTGCCATCGTCTCTTCACCCTTCGCGTACGCTTTCCCCACCAATAACTTAGGCAAGGCTAACCTAAACAACAGCCTCGAAGCAGAGGGGTCACAGGGTGACGACCCAGATCTACCGAGACGCCTGGGGAATCCCCCACCTGCGCGCCGGCAGCGCCGACGAACTCGCCCGCGCCCAGGGCCGCGTCACCGCCCGCGACCGCGCCTGGCAGCTGGAGGCCGAACGGCATCGCGCGCAGGGCACATCGGCCGCCTTCCTCG
>NZ_JAWOAI010000859.1:0-2586 GCF_033194735.1 Streptomyces sp. W16 | reverse complement strand
GGCGCAGGTCGCGCCGGGGAACGCCCGCAGCATGCGGGCGTTCCTGGCGGCGGGCTACCGTCCGGTGGGGTCGGAGGCGGTGCTGCTCAGCGCGCCCTGAGCGTCAGTGCCAGGGCTGGTAGTACGGGTTGCTCTCGCAGTCGCTCATGATCTCGACCTTGGTCTTCTTGTCGACCGGGCAGACGCCGATGACGTACTGCCGCTTGATGCCGCCGGGGAAGGCGACCTCGACCTGGTCGGCCCACTTGTGGGTGTCGCCGATGGTCTTGTTGACGTCCACGCCGCCGGGAGCGTCGATGTAGTAGTTGTAGCCCGACTTGTACCAGGTCTTGTACAGGTCGTGGTCGTAGGTCGTCGAGACGTACGGCGAGGGCTGGTTGACCAGGACGTACTTCTCGATGTCGTACTGGCCGTCGATGACGTCCTTGGGCGCGAAGCCCTGCTCGAAGACGACGGCCGGGCCGCGGCTGTCGCTGCGGTAGAGGGTGCCGCAGGTGGTGCGCCAGACCGGGTCGGGGGTGATGCGGCTGATGTCCACGCGCTGGTCGACGGCGGCCGTCGCGGGGTCGGCGACCAGGGGGCAGGCGGGCGCGGCGGCCCGGACCGGCGCACGGGTCGTGTGGGTGGGGACGGTGGCGGCGGTCGTGGCGAGGACGGCCGCGAGGGACAGGACGGCGGCAGCGGTCCGCCGCCGCAGATGCAGAGTGATCATGCGGGGCACGATCCCGGTTCTGCGGCGGCGGGTTGTGGATCATCACTCGTATGGGGGCGTGTCCAACTGACCGGATTTCAACGGAGATTCGGCCGGCTTCAGCGGAAGATGCCCGTGTGGCCGAGCGAGTAGCGGCCCGGCTGCGGGTAGACGGCGAGGCCGTGCGGGCCGCCGCCGACCTTGATGCGGGCGAGCTGGGTGCCGGTGCGGGTGTCGATGGCGTACACCTCGGAGTTGTAGCGGCCGGAGAGCCACAGGACCTTGCCGTCGGCCGAGACGCCGCCCATGTCGGGGCTGCCGCCGTTCGGCAGATGCCACTTCTTCGTCAGCCTGTTCTTGGTGAAGTCGAAGATGGAGATGGTGCCTTCGCCGCGGTTGGAGATGTACATCTCGCGCGAGTCGCGGCTGATGTACAGGCCGTGGCAGCCCTTGCCGGTGGGCAGGAAGTCCGGCTCGGCGAAGGTGTCGCCGTTCAGCACCCACATGCCGTTGGCCATCATGTCGGCGATGTAGAACCGCTTGCCGTCGGGCGAGATCTTGACGTCCTGCGGCATCGAGCCGTGGAACGGCAGTTTCCGCTGCCCGATGACCTTCATCTTCTCGGTGTCGACCTTGAGCAGTTCGCCGCTGAACTCGCAGGAGACGATGAAGTACCGGCCGTCCGTGGAGAAGTCGGCGTGGTTGACGCCGTAGCAGCTGACCGGGACCGCCTTCACCGTCTTCATGGTGTGCGCGTCCCGGAACACCAACTGCCGGTCGAGGGAGGCCATCACGATCGCGTACTTGCCGTTGGGCGTGAAGTAGAGGTTGTACGGATCGTGGACGTCAACGGGCTTGCCTGCCTTGCCCGTTCGCGGGTCGATCGGCGTGAGGGTGTTGCCCCGGTCGTTGTTGACCCACAGCGTCTTCAAGTCCCAGGAGGGGACGACGTGTTGGGGCTGGACTCCGACCGGGATGGTCTCGATGACCTTGTACGTCCTCGGGTCGATCACCGAGACCGTGTTGGAGCCGGTGTTGGGGACGTAGACCCGGGACGGGAAGTCCCTGACCACCGGGGAGAGCCTGCCTGGCCGGTCGGCCGCGTACACGTCGGCGGGGTCGAGCACCGGCGGCATCCCGGGCAGCCCCCGCACCTCCGGCTTCTTCTGCTTCTGTTGCTGCGGCTGGAGGGCGGCCTTGGTGCCGAGGGCCTCGTCGGCATGGTTCTGCGAGCCGCAGCCGGCCAGCACCATGAGGGCGGCGCCGGTGACCAGGGCGCGGGTGAGAGGGGTGGATCGCATCAGCTCAGCAGCTCCGTGGTCGTCACCGCGCGCAGTCCGCGGCGGTCGAGTTCTTGCAGTACGGCGGGGAGCGCGGCGACCGTGCCGGCGTACCCGAAGTGCATGCTCACGACGGAGCCGTCGCGGACCTCGGCGAGCACCTTGCGGGTGACGGCGGGGGCGCCGGGCTCGGTGAAGTCGAGGGAGTCGACGTCGTAGGACAGCACGTGCGGGTAGCCGACGCGGTGGGCCAGGCGCTGGACGAGGGGGGACGCGGCCGGGGCGCGCGAGGGTCTGAACCAGGTGCCGATCGAGCCGGTGAGCCGCTTGAGGCGGTCGGCGCAGCCGGTGATCTCGGCCAGCGCGTCGGCCTCGGACAGGGTGTTGACGGCGATGTGCCGCTGGGTGTGGTTGCCGAGGTCGTGGCCGCCGTCGAGGATGCGGCGGGCCATCCCGGGGTGGGTGTCGAGCCAGGTGCCGACGGCGAGGACGGTGACGCGGGCGCCGTGTTTCTCGGCCTCGGCGAGGAGGGCGGTGGCGATCTTCGGGTCGCCCTGGCCGTGGAAGGTGAGTGCGATCCGGGGGCGGTCGCGGGGTCCGTGGGTGATCTGCGCG
>NZ_JAWOAI010000858.1:0-2587 GCF_033194735.1 Streptomyces sp. W16 | reverse complement strand
GACCAGCCGTCCCCCGTACGGCGGTCGAGGGCGACGAGGACGCGGCGAACGCGGGTGCGGCCAGCGGTCCGGCCGCGAGCGCGAGGACGAGCGAGGCGGTGAGGACGGTGGTGCGGCGGCGGGTGCGCATCGGCTGCTCCTGAGATCTCCGGTGGCTGTCGGTGATCAGCCTCATCGACTGCGGCCGTCCGCGGATCGTCGGCGAGGAGGGTGCCCGTCCCTGGCGTCACCCGGACCAACTCCCTTACAGAACAAGGGATTTACCAGGGTTTCCCCCTACGGGTTCCAACTCGGCGCCGTAGCTGCCGCAAAAACTGTTATCGCCGGAGCCTTCACCCCGTCTCCCTCTGCGTCCCCAGTCTCCTCACGCACCGGAGCCACCCACATGGCCACGAGCGCACCCAAGCCGACCAGTGCCCGCAAGCCCGTCAACAAGCACCGCCTCACCCGCCGGGGCCTCTTCACGCTCGGCGGCGGAGTCGCGGCGGCGGGAGTCGTCGGCGGCGGGATCGCCGCGTTCTCGGGCGGTGGGGCCAACGCCGCGCAGACCGGTATCGCCACCGCCATCGGTACCCCCACCGCCAGGCCGGAGGCCCTCGCGCATCCGGGCATGCTGCACAACGCCGGTGACCTGCATCGCGCCGAGGTCCGGGTCGCCGCCCGCAAGGACCCCTGGCTGAAGGGCTGGACGCGGCTCACCAACAACCCGCATTCCGCGAGCACTTGGCGGCCCCGCCCGCAGGCCGTCGTCGTACGCGGCGGCACCGGCCAGAACTACGGCATCCTCTACAACGACATCCATGCCGCCTACCAGAACGCCCTGCGCTGGAAGATCGGCGGCACCAAGGCCAACGGCGACACGGCCGTCGCCATCCTCAACGCCTGGTCGGCCACCTTGACTTTGGTCAACGGCAACTCCGACCGCTTCCTCGCCTCCGGCATCTACGGCTACCAGTTCGCCAACGCGGCCGAACTCGTCCGCGACCACCCGCACTTCGAGTTCGCCCGCTTCAAAAAGATGCTGCGCACCGTCTTCACGCCGATGAACACCGACTTCCTGACCAACCACAACACCGCCAACATCACCAACTACTGGGCCAATTGGGACCTCTGCAATGTCGCCTCCCTCATGGCGACCGGCATCCTGTGCGACGACCGCGCCACCTTCGAACGCGCGGTGACCTACATGAAGTCCGGTGCGGGCAACGGCTCGTTCAAGCACGCCATCCCGTTCGTCTACGGCGGCCAGGGCCTCGCCCAGTGGCAGGAGAGCGGCCGGGACCAGGGCCACACCATGATGGGCATGGGCCTGCTGGGCGCGATCTGCGAGATGGCCTGGAACCAGGACGTCGACCTCTACGGCTACCTCGACAACCGGTTCATGAAGGCCGCCGAGTACGTCGCCAAGTACAACCTCGGCGCGGCCGTGCCCTTCACGACGTACGCCTGGCGCAGCGGGCAGGGCGCCGGCCGGTACATGGAGCAGCCTGTGATCTCCGACATAGCCCGGGGAGCCGTTCGCCCGGTTTGGGAGATTCTGCACAACCACTACGCCCGCCGACGGCGCCTGAGCACCCCGTTCATCACCCTCATGGCTGAGAAGGTGCGTGCGGAGGGCGGTGGCGGCGACTACGGGCCCAACAGCGGCGGCTACGACCAACTCGGCTTCGGGACGCTGCTGTACAGCAAGTGACACCGTCGTGGACCACGTGACACCGGGGAGGGCGAGGGGCGACATGGACGGACGGCAGTGGCACTCCACCATCGCGGCGGCACAGGCCGGTGACCGGCGGGCGCTGGACGAACTGGTCGCGGGCTGGCTGCCGTTGGTCTACAACGTGGTCGGCCGCGCCCTCAACGGCCATGCGGACGTGGACGACGTCGTCCAGGAGACGATGCTTCGCGCCGTCGACCACCTGGGCTCGCTCCGCGACCCCGACAGCTTCCGGTCCTGGCTGGTCGCGATCGCCATGCGCCAGATCCGGGACCGGGCCCGCCGCCGCAAGTCCCCCGACCAGCTGCCGGACGGGCTACCGGGCGACGCCGCCGACTTCGCCGAACTCACGGTTCTACGGCTGCAGTTGGAGGGCCAGCGGCGCGAGGTCGCGGAGGCGGTCCGCTGGCTCGACGACGAGGACCGCCAACTGCTCTCCCTGTGGTGGCTGGAGGTCGCGGGCGAACTCACCCGCCGCGAACTGGCGTCGGCGGTGGGAATCAGCCGCCAGCACGCGGCGGTCCGCGTCCAGCGCATGAAGGAACGCCTGGAGACCGCCCGAACCATCGTCCGCGCCCTCGACGGCGCCTGCCCCGAACTGCGCGAGGTCACCGCCCGCTGGGACGGCCGCCAGGACTCGGTCTGGCGCAAACGCCTGGCCCGCCACCTACGGGGCTGCACCTACTGCGGCGACCCCCGAGAGTCCGTCGTACCGGCGGAACGCCTCCTGGTCGGCATCGCCCTGGTCCCACTCCCGCTCGGCTTCACACTGTCACTGGCCTTCGGAGCGAAGACGGCGGCGGCTGCGACGGGGTTGGCGGGGGCGGCGTTCGCGGCGGGGGCGAGTGGGGCAGGCGGGACGGCGGGCGTGGC
>NZ_JAWOAI010000857.1:0-2600 GCF_033194735.1 Streptomyces sp. W16 | reverse complement strand
GCGGCCCACGCCGGACGCCCGGGCATGGTGGCAGGGGTCGTACCCGCCGTCGTACGGGCCATGGTGGAACTCGGCGCCGATCCCGCCCGGATCGTCGCCCGCACCGGACCCGCCGTCTGCGGCCGGTGCTACGAAGTGCCCGCGGACATGCGCGCCGATGTCGCCGCGGTGGAACCCGCGGCGTACGCCGAGACGAGTTGGGGCACTCCCGCGGTCGACGTGACCGCCGGAGCGCACGCGCAGCTCGACCGGCTCGGGGTGCGCGACCGGGAGCAGTCGCCGGTGTGCACCCGTGAATCGGGCGACCACTTCTCGTACCGCCGCGACCGCACGACCGGGCGGCTCGCGAGCTATGTGTGGCTGGACTGATCGGGCATGACGGACCGTAAGCAAGAAATCGCCGTGAATCTGGCGAGAGTCGAGGAGCGCATCGCCGCCGCCTGTGCCGCGGCCGGGCGGAAGCGCGAAGAACTGACCCTGATCGTGGTCACCAAGACCTATCCGGCGAGCGATGTGCGGACCTTGGCCGAGCTGGGTGTGCGGCACGTCGCCGAGAACCGGGACCAGGACGCCGCCCCGAAGGCGGCCGAATGTGCGGATCTGCCGCTGAGTTGGCACTTCGTCGGTCAGTTGCAGACCAACAAGGTGCGATCCGTGGTCGGTTACGCCGATGTCGTGCAGTCGGTCGACCGGTCCCGGCTCGTGACCGCGCTGTCGAAGGAGGCCGAGCGGTCCGGGCGCGAACTGGGCTGTCTCATCCAGGTCGCGCTGGACGCGGGAGTGAGCGGGCGGGGCGAGCGCGGTGGCGTGGGGCCGGGCGGGATCGGGGAGTTGGCCGACCTCGTCGCTTCGTCCCCGGGGCTGCGGCTCGACGGTCTGATGACCGTCGCTCCGCTCACCGGGGAGTACGCGGGACGCCAACAGGAGGCGTTCGGGCGGTTGATGGATTTGTCGACTGACCTGCGCCGAGCCCATCCTGCTGCGAACATGGTGTCGGCAGGGATGAGTGCGGACCTCGAACAGGCCGTGGCAGCCGGAGCGACACATGTACGCGTCGGCACTGCGGTACTCGGCGTGCGCCCCAGGCTCGGGTAACGTCGCCAGGAAGTCGGACCACAGCAGAAAATATGGTCATTTCCGCCGCAGGCGGGCGTAACGACCTCGTGGATCGCGGGCACTTGGCAGTCGTCAGCCGATCCACCACAGAGCGGAGGACTCAGAGCATGGCCGGCGCGATGCGCAAGATGGCGGTCTACCTCGGCCTCGTGGAGGACGATGGGTACGACGGCCGGGGTTTCGACCCCGATGACGACTTCGAACCCGAACTGGACCCGGAGCCCGAGCGGGACCGGCGACGGCACGAGCCGTCGCATCAATCACACAGCCCACATCAGTCTCAAAGGGACGAACCGGTACGAGTGGTGCAGCCTCCGGCCCCTCGCGAACCGGTGTCCCATTCCGCTTCACTGGGTGCGGAATCAGGGCGTCCGGCGCGCATCGCGCCCGTGGCATCCATCACACAAGAATGCCAGTCCCTGGAGAAGAACGCACCGGTGATCATGCCCAAGGTCGTGTCGGAACGAGAGCCTTACCGGATCACCACACTTCACCCCCGGACCTACAACGAGGCCCGTACCATCGGGGAACACTTCCGTGAAGGCACCCCGGTGATCATGAATCTGACTGAGATGGATGACACAGACGCCAAGCGACTTGTCGACTTTGCGGCCGGTTTGGTGTTTGGTCTTCACGGCAGCATCGAGCGGGTGACGCAGAAGGTGTTCCTGTTGTCGCCTGCTAACGTCGATGTCACGGCGGAGGACAAGGCCCGCATCGCAGAGGGCGGGTTCTTCAATCAGAGCTGAGACAGACAGCCGCTAGGAAGCACGGAACAGGGGAGAGGGAAAGACAGACCATGAGCGTGTTCGCGCAGGTGATCTACATCGCGCTGATGGTGTTCCTCATCGTGCTCATCTTCCGGTTGGTCATGGACTACGTCTTCCAGTTCGCCCGCTCATGGCAACCCGGCAAGGCGATGGTGGTCGTTCTGGAGGCCGCCTACACTGTCACCGATCCACCGTTGAAGCTCCTACGGCGGTTCATTCCGCCGTTGCGTCTCGGGGGCGTGGCGCTCGACCTGTCCTTCTTCGTCCTGATGATCATCGTCTACATCTTGATCTCTATCGTGGGCAATCTCGCGGGGTGACAGTGGACGATACGGTCTTGCCGACTGCCGATGACTACGTTGAGGTGAAGAGATGCCGTTGACCCCCGAGGACGTGCGGAACAAGCAGTTCACGACCGTCCGCCTCCGAGAAGGCTATGACGAGGACGAGGTTGATGCCTTCCTCGACGAGGTCGAAGCCGAACTGACGCGCTTGCTCCGCGAGAACGAGGACCTGCGCGCCAAACTGGCCGCGGCCACGCGTGCCGCTGCCCAGAACCAGCAGAACATGCGCAAGCCCCCGGACCAGGACCAGCAGCAGGGCGGCATGCAGCAACAGGGGATGCCCCAGCAGGGCATGCCCCCGCAAGGCATGCCGCAGCAGGGCATGCGCGGCCCGGGCGCCCCGGTGCCCGCCGGCATATCGGGCCCGCCG
>NZ_JAWOAI010000856.1:0-2617 GCF_033194735.1 Streptomyces sp. W16 | reverse complement strand
ACACCTCTGGATGGCCGAAGAACCAGAAGAGGTGCTGCCACAGCAGGGCCCCGCCGTTGGCGGCGTCGAAGACGTGTGCCCCGAATTTCCGATCCGCCTCCAGCGCGAACAGCGCGGCGGCGAGGACGGGGAAGGCCAGCAGGACGAGGACGGCGGTCAGCAGCACGTTCCACACGAAGATCGGCATGCGGAACATCGTCATGCCGGGTGCGCGCATGCAGATGATCGTGGTGATGAAGTTGACCGCGCCGAGGATGGTGCCGAAGCCGGAGAAGGCCAGACCCATGATCCACATGTCGGCGCCGATGCCCGGCGAGCGGACCGCGTCCGACAGCGGGCTGTAGGCGAACCAGCCGAAGTCGGCCGCACCCTGCGGGGTGAGGAAGCCACCGACCGCGATGGTCGAGCCGAACAGGTAGAGCCAGTAGGCGAACATGTTCAGCCGCGGGAACGCCACGTCGGGCGCGCCGATCTGCAGCGGCATGATCCAGTTCGTGAAACCGGCGAACAGCGGCGTCGCGAACATCAGCAGCATGATCGTGCCGTGCATCGTGAACGCCTGGTTGAACTGCTCGCTCGACAGGATCTGCAGACCCGGCCGCGCCAGCTCGGCGCGCATCAGCAGCGCCATGACGCCGCCGATCAGGAAGAACGCGAACGACGTGACCAGATACAGCGTGCCGATCGTCTTGTGGTCGGTGGTGGTGAGCCACTTGATCACGACGTTGCCGGGTTGCTTGCGCCTTACCGGCAGCTCATCCGCGTAGTGGGACTCTGCTGCCGCGGCACCCTGAGGTTCGTTGAGGATGCTCACAGGTTGTTCGTCTCCCGGTTCTTCTCGTGGCTCGTCTGCGCGATGCCAGCGGGGATGTAACCGGTCTGCCCCTTCTTGGCGAGGTCCTTGAGGTGCTGCTGGTAGCGCTCCGGCGAGACGACCTTCACGTTGAACAGCATCCGGGAGTGGTCGACGCCGCAGAGCTCGGCGCACTTGCCGAGGTAGGTGCCCTCCTTGGTGGGGGTCACCTGGAAGGCGTTGGTGTGACCCGGGACGACGTCCATCTTCATGAGGAACGGCACCACCCAGAAGTCGTGGATGACGTCACGCGAGGTGAGGACGAAGCGGACCGTCTCGCCCTTGGGGAGCCAGAGGGTCGGACCCGGGTTGCCGGTCTGCGGGTTCTTCGTGGCGGGCGTACCGACGTCGTAGACACCGCCGGCGTTCGCCGGGAATTCCTTCTTGAACCGGTCCGGAATCGCGGCCAGGTTCTTGTCGGTCGTCGCGTCGCCACTGACACCGTCGACGTTCTCGATGTAGTTGAAGCCCCAGCTCCACTGGAAGCCCACGACGTTGACCGTCACGTCGGGCTTCTTGTCGAGGCTCAGGAGCTTCGTCTCATCGCGGGCCGTGAAGTAGAACAGCACCGAGACGATGATGAGCGGAACAACCGTGTACAGCGCCTCGATGGGCATGTTGTACCGGGTCTGCGGGGGGATCTCGACCTTGGTGCGGCTGCGCCTGTGGAACATGACGCTCCACATGATCAGGGCCCACACCAGGACGCCGACGGCGAGCGCGGCAGCCCAGGATCCCTGCCACAGGGAGAGGATCCGCGGACCCTCTTCCGTGGTCGGGGTGGGGAAACCAAGGCGAGGGAAGTCCTTGGATGTGCAACCGGTCGCGGTCGCCAGGACCAGGCCCGCAGTCATTGCCTGCAGCAGCTTCCGCCGCATCGGGCGCCGCGGCGAGCGGTCGGAGCCGTTGGGACTCACGTAGCGCCTTCCCGAGAGTCTCGCCCGCGCGGATTGGCTGCGGCCTGCCTTCACGCGGGTCGGTCGCCGCCCTGCGTCGGGCAGGGGTTTGGATGTTTATGCGGACCAAACCCTAGCCGACGCCCTCCGGGGGTTCGCGGGGAGGGTGGCATACGCGCCGCCCGTTACTCCTTGCGCCTAATAGCTCGGGGGTTCAGGTGATTTGGGCGGGTGCGGGTGCGTTGTGGTTGCTCGCGCAGTTCCCCGCGCCCCTAAGGAAAGGCCCCGTACGTTTTAACGTTGGCGTGTGTCCTACTTTGATGCTGCCTCCTCCGCTCCCCTTCATCCCGTTGCCCGGCAGGCGCTGTTGGCCGCTCTCGACGACGGGTGGGCCGATCCGGCCCGGCTCTATAAAGAAGGACGTAAGGCACGGCTTTTGCTGGACGCCGCGCGGGAGGCCGCCGCCGAGGCCGTCGGGTGCAGGGCCGACGAGCTGGTGTTCACCACCTCGGGTACTCGGGCCGTACACACGGGAATTGCGGGGGCGCTGGCAGGGCGGCGGCGCGTCGGACGTCACCTGATCGTGTCAGCTGTTGAACACTCGTCCGTGCTCCATTCGGCCGAGAGCCTGGTGGCGGCGGGTGGTTCGGTGACCGAGGTTCCCGTGGACCGGACGGGGGCGGTGAACGCGCGGGCCTACGGCGAGGCCCTGCGCCCGGACACCGCGCTGGCCTGTCTCCAGTCGGCCAACCACGAGGTGGGGACCGTGCAGCCGGTCGCCGAGGTGGCCGAGGTGTGCCGGGTGGCGGGGGTGCCGTTGCTGGTCGACGCGGCGCAGTCGCTGGGGTGGGGGCCGGTCGAGGGCGCG
>NZ_JAWOAI010000855.1:0-2623 GCF_033194735.1 Streptomyces sp. W16 | reverse complement strand
CGGCTTCGAGGCGGCGATCACGGCGATGGCCGTGCTCGCCGCCCTCGCCCTGTTGGTGTCCGGCTGCGCCACGGGCGGCACCGGCGCCCGTGACGAGGGCCCGGCGCACTCCGACTCGGTGGGCGTCGCCGAGGTGCCCGCCCCCACCCCCTCCGCCAAGGCCGACGACCATGTGGACGCGGTGAAACTCGTCAAGGACGACCCGAAGGTCTCGGCGGCGGTCAAGCGCGAACTGAAGCCGTGCGTCGCCGACGAGTACGCGGTCGACGTGTCGTACGGCGAGCTGACCGGAGGCACCGCGAACGACGTCGTCGTCAACGTGATGACCTGCGGCGAAGCAATCGGGATCGGCTCGTACGTGTATCGCGCGACGGGCGGGACGTACGAGAATGTGTTCAAGGCCGAGGAACCCCCGGTCTACGCGGAGATCGACCGCGGCGATCTGGTCGTCACCAAGCAGGTGTACGAGAAGGGCGACCCGGTGTCGAGTCCCTCCGGGGAGAACGTGATCACGTACAGGTGGACGTCGGGCCGTTTCGTGCAGGAGTACAGCACGCACAACGAGTACAGCAACGCGGTCGGAGGCGACGCTTCACCCGCCCCGAGCGGAAACTGAACGGAACAGATCCGAACGGGCCCGAACCGAAACCGAACGGAATCCGAGCGGGGGCGAACCGATCGGACCCCCCGAACCGATCCTTCAGTGAACGCGGACGCCGCTTCGGGCGTCCCATGCTTGAGAACGACCCACACGAGGACTGAGAGCACCGGGATGGCAGACCAGACCCACGTCCTGTTCGTCGAGGACGACGACGTCATCCGTGAGGCCACCCAACTCGCCCTGGAGCGGGACGGCTTCGCGGTCACGGCGATGCCCGACGGGCTGTCGGGCCTGGAGGCGTTCCGGGCGAACCGCCCCGACATCGCGCTTCTCGACGTCATGGTCCCCGGCCTGGACGGCGTGAGCCTGTGCCGCCGTATCCGGGACGACTCGACCGTGCCGGTGATCATGCTGTCGGCACGCGCGGACTCGATCGACGTCGTACTCGGCCTGGAGGCGGGCGCCGACGACTACGTCACGAAACCCTTCGACGGCGCCGTCCTGGTGGCCCGCATCCGTGCGGTGCTGCGCCGCTTCGGACACGCGGGCGGCAGCGACCGCACGGACGCGGACACGGCCCCGGTCGACGGCGGGGTGCTCACCTTCGGCGATCTGGAGATCGACACCGAGGGCATGGAGGTGCTCCGGGCCGGACAGCCGGTGGCGCTGACGCCGACCGAGATGCGGCTGCTGCTGGAGTTCTCCTCGGCGCCGGGCACGGTCCTGTCCCGCGACAAGCTCCTGGAGCGGGTGTGGGACTACGGCTGGGGCGGTGACACCCGGGTCGTGGACGTCCATGTGCAGCGGCTGCGCACGAAGATCGGCCAGGACCGGATCGAGACGGTCCGCGGCTTCGGCTACAAGTTGAAGGCCTGAGCAGGGGTATGCGGGGGAATTCACAGCGCAGGGTCCCGTCGTTCATGGACAGAGCGGGCATCCGTACCGGCCTGAGATGGAAGCTCAGCGCGGCCATCGCGCTGGTCGGCACGCTGGTCGCGATCGCGCTCAGCCTGGTCGTGCACAACGCGGCCCGGGTCTCGATGCTGGACAATGCGCGCGATCTCGCGGACGAGCGGGTCCAGATCGCCCAGCGCAACTACGAGCTGTCCGGGCGGCCCAACTTCCCCAGCATCAAGATCGACGACCCGCGCCTGCCGCCGGCGCTGCGCGAGAAGGTCCTGGAGGGCCGCCGGGCGACCTATGTCACCGACCGGCCGGACGGCATCCCGGACATCTGGGCGGCCGTACCGCTCAAGGACGGCCATGTGATGTCGCTGCACACCGGGTTCACCGACCGCAGCACGGACATCCTCAAGGATCTCGACCAGGCCCTGGTGATCGGTTCGATCGCGGCCGTGCTCGGCGGCAGCGCGCTCGGTGTGCTGATCGGCGGCCAGCTCTCGCGCCGGCTGCGCAAGGCGGCCGTCGCGGCGAACCAGGTCGCCAAGGGCGAGACGGACGTACGGGTACGGGACGCGATCGGCGGGGTCGTGCGGGACGAGACCGACGACCTCGCGCGCGCGGTGGACGCCATGACGGACGCGCTGCAGCAGCGCCTTGAGGCGGAACGAAGGGTCACGGCGGACATCGCGCACGAGTTGCGCACCCCGGTGACGGGCCTGCTGACCGCGGCCGAGCTGCTCCCACCGGGCCGCCCCACGGAACTCGTCCTGGACCGCGCCAAGGCGATGCGCACCCTCGTCGAGGACGTCCTGGAGGTGGCCCGTCTCGACGGGGCCTCCGAGCGGGCCGAGCTGCAGGACATCATGCTGGGCGACTTCGTGAGCCGCCGGGTGATCGCGAAGGACCCGGACGCGGTGGTGCACGTCGTCCACGAGTCGGCCGTCACCACCGACCCGCGCCGCCTGGAGCGCGTGCTGTTCAACCTGCTGGCCAACGCGGCCCGGCACGGCAAACCGCCGATCGAGGTCTCGGTCGAGGGCCGGGTCATCCGGGTCCGCGACCACGGCCCCGGCTTCCCCGAGGAACTCCTCGCGGAGGGCACGAGCCGGTTCCGCACCG
>NZ_JAWOAI010000854.1:0-2638 GCF_033194735.1 Streptomyces sp. W16 | reverse complement strand
AGGCCTTCGCGCGGGGCGTCGGCGAGCCAGGAGGCCGCTACGGCGCGCAGGGCGGTGGCGTCGCGGAGGCCGCCGCGGGCCTCCTTGAGGTCGGGTTCGAGGAGATACTGCAACTCGCCCTGGCGCTCGGCGCGTTCGGCGCAGAGTTCCTGGAGTTCGGGGAGGCGTTTGGGGGCCTGGTTGCGCCAGTCGGCAAGGACGGCCGTCCGCAGGGAGGCGGTCAGGCCGAGGTCGCCGGCGATGTGGCGCGCGTCGAGGAGGCCGAGCTGGACCTTGAGGTCCTCGCCGGCGGTCTTGCGGGCCTCGGCGGGTGTGCGCACGGAGTGGTCGAGGGCCAGGCCGAGGTCCCAGACCGGGTACCAGATGCGGTCGGCGAGCGCGGCGACCGCGCCGGAGTCGCCGCCGTCGTGCAGGAGGAGCAGGTCGAGGTCGCTGCGCGGGGAGAGTTCGCCGCGGCCGTAGCCGCCGACGGCGACGAGAGAGACGCCCTTGAGGGCTTCGGAGCCGGCGGTGAAGAGGCCGGTCAGCCAGTCGTCGGTCAGTTCGGCGAGGGCGGCACGGCGCGGCGGCCCGGACCGCGCCCCCTCGGTGAGGAGACGCAGCCGGGCCGCCGCGTAGCCGCTGGGTCCGGAGTCCTCTGCATCCTTGCGCACGTCCGTACTCGACACCCAGCGACTCCTGTTCTGTTTCTTTTTAGAGCGCGTCCGGTCCGCGCTCGCCGGTCCTGACCCGGACGGCCGTCTCGACCGGGAGGGACCAGACCTTGCCGTCACCGATCTTGCCGGTTCGGGCGGCCTTGACGATGACGTCGATCAGCTGCTCGGCGTCGTCGTCCTCGGCCAGCACCTCGATGCGGATCTTGGGGACCAGGTCGACCGTGTACTCGGCGCCCCGGTAGACCTCGGTGTGTCCCCGCTGACGACCGTAGCCGCTCGCCTCGGTGACCGTCAGACCGTGGACCCCGAAGGCCTGCAGGGCTTCCTTGATCTCGTCGAGCCGGTGGGGCTTCACGACGGCGGTGATGAGCTTCATGCGTCCACCTTCTTCGTCTCCGTGGCAGAGGTGAGCGTGCCGCCGCTGAGGCCGCCACCGGCGCCGCTGAAGTCGTACGCGGTCTCGGCGTGCTCGGCCTGGTCGATGCCGGAGACCTCTTCGTCCTCGGTGACCCGCATACCGATGGTCTTGTCGAGGAGGAAGGCGAGGACCGCGGAGACGGTCAGGGAGTAGAAGAGGACCGCGAAGACACCGGCGCACTGGATCCAGAACTGGTGCATGCCTCCGCCGTAGAAGAGACCCTTGACCGCGGACTGGCCCTTGCCGCTGGCGAAGAGGCCGATCAGGAGGGAGCCGAGGATACCGCCGACCATGTGGACGCCCACGACGTCGAGCGAGTCGTCGAAGCCGAACTTGTACTTCAGTCCGACGGCGGCGGCACAGCCGACACCGGCGATGGCGCCGACGGCGATCGCGCCGATCGGGGAGACCGCACCACCGGACGGGGTGATGGCGACCAGACCGGCGACGGCACCCGAGGCCGCGCCCAGCGTGGTGAACGCGCCGTGGCGGATCTTCTCGTAGGCGAGCCAGGCGAGCATGGCGGCGGCGGTGGCGACCTGGGTGTTGACGAACATCAGCGCGCCGACGCCGTCGTCGTTGCCGAGCCACGAACCGGCGTTGAAGCCGAACCAGCCGAACCACAGCAGACCGCAGCCGAGCATGACCAGCGGGAGGCTGTGCGGACGCATGGGGTCACGCTTGAAGCCGACGCGCTTGCCGATGACCAGGATGACGCCGAGGGCGCCGGCACCGGCGTTGATGTGGACCGCGGTACCACCGGCGAAGTCGATCACACCGAGCTTGTAGGCCCAGCCGTCGGCGCCCCACACCCAGTGGGCGACGGGGACGTAGACGACGGTCAGCCACAGGGCGACGAAGAGCGACCAGGCGGAGAACTTCACGCGGTCGGCGATGGCACCGCTTATCAGGGCCGGGGTGATGACCGCGAACATCATCTGGAAGACCATGAAGACGAAGATCGGGATGGTGTAGCCGGGCCAGAGGTCCGTCAGGCCGACCTTGCTCATGCCCAGCCAGTCGGAGTCGTAGCCGATGAAGCCGTTACTCGAACCGAAGGCGAGCGAGAAGCCGTAGAGAACCCACAGGATGGTGACGATCCCGATGCTGATGAAGCTCATCATCAGCATGTTCAGGGTGCTCTTGACGCGGACCATGCCTCCGTAGAAGAAGGCGAGTCCCGGTGTCATGAGCAGCACCAGGGCGGAACAGATGAGCATGAAGCCTGTGTTCGCGGAGGACAGTTTGGGTGCCTCCGCGGCAAGCGTGATGGCGGCTGATGCCATCGGCGTCTCCTCGTCGGTTGTACGGCCCCGTGCGGGCGAAGCCTGGATGCGGTCCGGTCAAGGCGGGGGGTCCGGTTATGCGCCCTGAGATTGGCGCAGCGCGGTTTCGGTCGAAGCCCCTCGTTGTTTCGCCGGAGTGACGAAGGCGCCGTGCGTGTTACGCGTCGATGAACTGCCGGATCTCCGGCCGGGCGATCGTTATCGTCGCGCAACCTTCCCCGGCGGCGGGAAACCGGCCCCGGCCGGACTTCCGGCGGCCTGGCGCGGGGGCGCCGGGG
>NZ_JAWOAI010000853.1:0-2644 GCF_033194735.1 Streptomyces sp. W16 | reverse complement strand
GTTCGGGCTCTTCCTTCTCGGGCTCGGGCGCCGGCTCGGCCCCGGCGGACCGGGCCTCCCGCTCGGCCTGTTCGGCCCGTTCGGCCGCCGCCTGCTCGGCGAGCCGCTGGCTGAGCGGCATCTTGACCCGGCTGCGGCGCTGCGGCAGACCGCCCACCGTCCACTCCGTGACCTCGGGGACCTCGTCCACCATGGAGACCGTCGCGGGGATTCGGGGGCTGGTCGGCCGGCGCTTCTTGGGCGCGCGCTTGGGGCCTTCGAGCGCGCCGAGTTCGATCTTGGGCGCGGCGGTGGCGCCGATGCCGTGGGCGAGGCCGGGTGCGGGCTCGCTGGTGAGCATGTCCCGCGGCACGACCAGGACGGCACGGACGCCGCCGTACGCGGAGGCTCTGAGCGAGACCTGCATGTTGTACGTCTGGCAGAGCCGGCCGACGACGGTCAGGCCCAGGCGCGGGCTCTCGCCGAGGTCCTGGAGGTCGATACCGGCCTTGGCCTGCTCCAGCATGCCCTCGACCCGGGCGCGGGCCTCCTCGCTGAGGCTGACGCCGGCGTCCTCGATCTCGATGGCGACACCGGTCTGCACCTCGACGGCGGTGACGTGCACCTTGGTCTGCGGCGGCGAGTAGCGGGTGGCGTTGTCGAGGAGTTCGGCCGCCGCGTGGATGAGCGGTTCGACGGAGGTGCCGCTGATGTTGACCTTGGCGATGGAGTCCAGCGAGATGCGCCGGTACTCCAGGATCCGGGACATGGCGCCGCGCAATGTGCTGTAGAGCGTGACGGGTTGGGGCCACTGACGGCCGGGACGGCCGCCGCCCAGCACCGAGATGGAGTCGGCGAGGCGGCCGATCAGCGCGGTGCCGTGGTCGATGCGCAGCAGGTCGTCGAAGACCTCGGGGTTGCGGCCGTGGTCCTCCTCCATCTCGCGGAGTTCGTTGGCCTGTTGGTGGACGATCGCCTGGACGCGCCGGGCGATGCTGACGAAGTTGCGCTGCGCGGAGTCGCGCATGGCCGTCTCACGGTCCACGATGTCGAGCACCGTGCGCAGCAATCCACGCTGCGGTTCGGGGAGTTCGCGCCACTGGGGGTGGGCGTCGACGACTTGGCGAATCACCTCTCCGGGCGATTCTCCGGCGCGCATCTCGTACAGCGCGGCGGGCACGATCTCCGTCGCGAGCCGCTCGATGTCCTGGTCGTGGCCTGCGATACGCCTTTCCATGTACGCACGGTCACGAGCATGGTCCGCGCGCAGGTCACGCACGGTTCGGCCGCGGCGGACCGCTTCGGCCGCCGTCACGATCACCAGGAGCGTGGCGATGCCACCGCACCAGCCGACAGCGGCCCGGGCCGGCTCCGTCACCACGGCGACGGCGGCCCCGGTCGCCGCGGCCATCACTATGGCGGGCAGCAACAGCACACGGGCGTACGGAAGTTCACGGCGGCCGGGGGGCGATTGAACACTCACCATGTAAGCCCTCTGGAAGAAGTCGGCTGGGGTAGGGGGAGAGACCCGGGGGATCTTCGTTATGTTTAGGAACAAACGCACGAATACAGCCCAACTCGGTGCGCTGCGGGCGAGCTTAGTCCGACCGGATCATCGCCGTGTCATATTCAGCAAGCCCCTGAAAAGGGACACGGGAGGGGAGTACGCTCAGCCCATTTACACGCTGAGGATCTACTCGAACACAAAGCGTAACCGTGTGCGAGCAGGCGAAAATCACTCACCGTAACGAGTGAAGCCCCTGTTCCGGATCAGATTCCGGCGATGCGCAGCGCGGCGTCGGCCGTCGCCTCCGCGAAGGCGGACACCGGCCGCTCGGGGTCGGAGCGGTGCACCAGGATGACGCCCTCGATGAGCCCGAAGAGCAGATCCGTGCGCAGTTCCAGCTCGCTCTTGGCGAGCGCACCGCCGGCGGCGGTCGCGGCGAGCAACTGCCGGTAGGCGTCCTTGAGTTCGGCGCGCACGGCATGGAAGCCAGCGAAGCGTTCGGCGCGCACCTCGGGCAGCAGATAGAGCCCGCCGAGGTTGTGCGAGCCGCCGCACAGCAGCTCGACGTCGGTACGGCACAGCTCCCACAGCCGGTCCTCGGCCGGGGTGACGTCGTCCGCGAGGAGTTCCCGGGCACAGGTCAGCGAGGGTGTGACCGTGGACTCCAGGAGGTCCGCGAGGAGTTCCTCCTTGCCGGAGACGTAGTGGTACATGGACGCCTGCCGCATGCCCGCGAGTTCGGCGACGGCCCGGGTGGTGGTGGCCGCGTAGCCGCGGGTGGTGAACAACTCGGCCGCGGCGGCGAGCAGTTCGGCGCGCGGGGACAGTCCGCTGTCCGGCCGCTGATCGGCCCGCGGCCTGCCGACCCGGCGGCCCCCCTGTGCACCCGTTGTCCCCATGCGTTCGATCCTCGCACACGGCCCCGCACGACGAACTCCCGGCGATCTCGGTGAGGGCTCGGTAACCGACCGGCAACACCCGGGCAACCCCGGCGACCCGGCCGCCTCCTAATTTCTGTCGAGCGACAGAAATGTCGTACGACCGAGACGTCCCCGCAGCCGGAGGTCCCCGCGATGGCGACAGCGACCACTTACGGAGCCCGCGCCCACGCCCGTGCCCAGGAGGGCAGACGTGCCGAGGCCATGCCCGTCGTCCCGG
>NZ_JAWOAI010000852.1:0-2669 GCF_033194735.1 Streptomyces sp. W16 | reverse complement strand
GGGAGGCCGCGGCCCGGGCCGGCCTGGACGCCCTGCTGATCTCGCCCGGCGCGGACCTGCGTCATCTGACCGGCTACGACGCCATGCCGCTGGAACGGCTGACCTGCCTGGTCCTGCCGGCCGACGACGAGCCCTTCCTGCTCGTTCCGGCCCTGGAGGAACCCGCCGCGCGGGCGTCCCCGGCCGGCGACCTCGGCATCGAGATCACCGGCTGGCACGAGACCGACGACCCGTACGCGCTCGTCGCCGCCCGGCTGCCCGCCCGGACGGCCCGCGTCGGCGTCGACAACCGTATGTGGGCGGAGAAGATCTTCGCCTTCCGTGCCGTACTGCCGGGCGCGGAGCAGGAGTTGGCCGGAGGGGTGCTCAACGAACTGCGGATGCGCAAGACCCCGCAGGAGGCGGACGCCCTGCGCCTTGCCGGTGCGGCCATCGACCGGGTGCACGCCCGCATGGGGGAGTGGCTGCGGGCCGGACGCACCGAACGCGAGGTCGGCCGGGACATCGCGGACGCCATCGTCGCCGAGGGGCACGTCCGGGCCGACTTCGTCATCGTCGGGTCAGGCCCGAACAGCGCCAGCCCGCACCACGAACTGTCCGACCGCACGATCCGCCCCGGCGACCCGGTGGTCGTCGACATCGGCGGTACGACCAGGGACGGCTACTGCTCCGACTCCACGCGCGTATACGCGGTCGGCGAGCCGCCCGCCGACTTCCGCCGCCTCCACGAGGTGCTACTGCGCGCCCAACGCGCCCAGACCGACGCCGTACGACCGGGTCTGACGGCCGGTCAACTCGACGCCGTGGGACGGGACATCATCACCGAAGCCGGATACGGGCCGCACTTCATCCACCGCACCGGGCACGGCATCGGACTGGAGAGCCACGAGGAGCCGTACATCGTGGCCGGCAACCCGCTCCCGCTCGCCCCCGGCATGGCGTTCTCCGTCGAACCCGGCATCTATCTGCCCGGCCGGTACGGAGCGCGGATCGAGGACATCGTGATCTGCACGGAGGACGGCGGCGAGCGCCTCAACCGCACGCCCCGGGACCTGGTCGTACTCCCCTGACCCGAGCCGCACCCGCTCCAACACTCACCGCACGCACCCACACAAGGACCCCGCCATGCCCGCTTTCCCGTCCCGTTCCGCCACTCCCGCACCCGACGGCGGTGCCCGCCCGGGTGGCGCGCCCGCCGAACTGGCCGAGGTGTGGACGGTGATCACGGGAATGTACGAGGGCTACACCGCGGGCGACCGCGAACGCGTCGACTCCTTCCTCGATCCCGAGGCCACCCTCTGGGACTCGGCGACCCCCGAACTCATCTGTGGCAGAACGGAGTTGAACCGAGTCCGGGACAGCCGCCCCGTCTCCGAAGACGGCCCCGAAGAGACCGGCCTCACGGCCTACGGCGAGGTCGTCGACGTCTTCGGGGACCTGGCCGTGGCCCGCTACTGGCTACGGGTCGACTACCGCGCGGCCCCACCGGAACTGGCCCGTATCACAACGGTCCTGCGGCGTGACCGTCCCGACGGCCAGTGGCTCGTCGTGCATCTGCACGAGGACATCCATGGGCAACTGACGGCCGGTGGCGGGTAGTTGCCCGGGCGTCGGCGATCGCACCCCTAGTATGTCGGGTCGGAGCCCGGCCGAGTCGACCTCACGGTGGATGCGGTGATCGTCGGCTCCGCTCAAGGAGGACATGTTCCGTGCTTTCGCTCGATGGTTCCGACCCCTCGCACATAGGCCGCTACCGTCTCGTCGGCAGACTCGGCGAGGGCGGGATGGGGAAGGTGTACCTGGCCCGGTCGCCCGGTGGCCGTCCCGCCGCCGTCAAGGTGATCAACGACCACCTCCGTCACGACGAGCACGCCCTGAGCCGGTTCCGCCGTGAGGTGGAGACCCTGGGCACGGTCCGCAGCGCGTACACGGCCTCGCTCATCGACGCGGAGCTGGACACGCCGCCGTACTGGCTGGCCACCGAGTACGTGCCGGGGCCCACGCTGCACGCCGCCGTCGTGAGCGGCGGACCGCTGCCCGCCGACCTGGCCCGGGTCATGCTGGCCGCGCTGGCCGAGGGGCTGGACGCCATCCATGTCCGGGGTGTGTGGCACCGGGACCTCAAGCCGCACAACGTCATCCTCTCCGCCACCGGCCCGCAGCTGATCGACTTCGGCATCGCCAGGTCCACCGGTGCGTCCAACCTGACGCAGGTCGGCAGTGCGATGGGCAGTCCCGGGTACATCGCGCCGGAGACCTTCACCGGCGGCGGGACCGGTCCGGAAGCGGACGTGTTCGCGCTCGGGGCCACTCTGGCGTTCGCCGTCACCGGCCGACCGCCTTACGGGGACGGGCCGTTCGCGGCCGTGTCCTACCGTTCGGTGCACGGGGAGATCGACCTGCGGGGTGTGGACACCGGTGTCGCCGAGCTGATCGAGGCCTGTGTGCGGAGCGATCCCGCTCAGCGCCCCGCCCCACAGCGCATCATCGAACTCTGCCGGGCCGAGGCCGACCTCGTCCACCATCCCGCCTACCAACAGGCCCTCGCCGCCGGCTCCTTGGCGGACCGGGAACGTGCCGCGACCGTCGTCGACCTCGGCGGCGGTGCGGCGTCCGTCGCCCCGGACGCGGTGACGGCCCTCGCCCCGCAGCCGACCGCCACCCTGGAC
>NZ_JAWOAI010000851.1:0-2684 GCF_033194735.1 Streptomyces sp. W16 | reverse complement strand
GCGCGGCGGCGGCGACTGTACGACGCGCTGCCGCTGCCGGACGCCGCCCTCGGTCTCGCGGTGGGCTCGGTGACCGGTTCCGGGCCGAGCGCGATCGCCGCGATGGGCCGGCTCCGGGCCTCCCTGCGGGCGTACGCGGTGATGGAGGGCGAGGACCCGGTCGCGGTCCTGTCCGACCTCGAACTGCTCCTCAGGCTCACCGAGCCCGCCCGCTCGGCCACCGCCCTGTTCGCCTACTGCGAGCCCGCGCTGCGCAAGATCACCCTGGCGGGGGCAGGTCACAGCCCGCCGCTCCTGGTCGGCGAGCGGCGCACGGAGTTCGTGGAGACCTCCGTCTCCGCGCCGCTGGGCATGCTCGCCTGCTGGGAGGCGCCGAGCGTGGAGTTCGAGACGGAGCCCGGCGAGACGGTGCTGCTCTACACGGACGGGCTGCTGCACCGCACCGGCGACCCCATGGACCGCGCTTTCGCCCGACTGCACTCGGCGGCGGCGAGCGTCCCCAAGGCGCTGCGCGCCGACCCGGCCGCGATCGCCGACCACGTGCTGCGGACCGTACTGCCGGACGGCCTCGACACGGCCGACAGCGACGAGGACGTCGTCCTCCTGGCGGCTCGCTTCGAGTAGTCGTCCATACGCCGTTGGTAATAGGCCTTCCGGCCCTGGGCCCCCTTCCGTACGACCGTACGATGGAGGGGGTCCAGTGCCGTATCTAGGAGGATGACCGTGGCCGACGAGCTCACCCCGGCTGTACCGGATTCTGCTGCTACCGCAGCGGGCCCGGAAGCTGAGTCTGAGGAGCCTGAAGCGCCCATCAAGAAGCGCAAGAACGGCCTGTACCCGGGCGTGTCCGACGAGTTGGCCGAGAGCATGAAGTCCGGCTGGGCCGACACCGAGCTGCACGACCTGCGGCCCGTCGAGCAGGCCGAGCACACCGCCCGCCGCCGCGCCGCGCTCTCCGCGCGCTTCCCGGGCGAGCGCCTGGTGATCCCCGCGGGCAACCTGAAGACCCGCTCGAACGACACCGAGTACCCCTTCCGGGCATCGGTCGAGTACGCGTACCTGACGGGCAACCTCACCGAGGACGGCGTCCTCGTCCTGGAGCCCACGACCGAGGGCCACAAGGCGACGATCTACCTCCTGCCGCGCTCCGACCGCGAGAACGGCGAGTTCTGGCTCTCCGGCCAGGGCGAGCTGTGGGTCGGCCGCCGCCACTCCCTCACCGAGGCCGGGAAGCTCTACGGGATCCCCGCCTCCGACGTCCGCGAACTGGCCGAGGCGCTGCGCGAGGCCACCGGCCCGGTCCGCGTCGTGCGCGGCTACGACGCCGGCGTCGAGGCCGCGCTGACCGACAAGGTCACCGCCGAGCGCGACGAGGAACTGCGGGTCTTCCTCTCCGAAGCACGCCTGGTCAAGGACGAGTTCGAGATCGCCGAGCTGCAGAAGGCCGTCGACTCGACGGTCCGCGGCTTCGAGGACGTCGTGCGCGTGCTCGACAAGGCCGAGGCGACCAGCGAGCGCTACATCGAGGGCACGTTCTTCCTCCGCGCACGCGTCGAGGGCAACGACGTCGGCTACGGCTCGATCTGCGCCGCGGGCCCGCACGCCACCACCCTGCACTGGGTGCGCAACGACGGCCCGGTCCGCTCCGGCGACCTGCTCCTCCTGGACGCGGGCGTCGAGACGCACACCCTGTACACCGCCGACGTGACGCGCACGCTGCCGATCAACGGCCGCTTCAGCGACATCCAGAAGCAGGTCTACGACGCCGTGTACGAGGCCCAGGAGGCCGGTATCGCGGCGGTGCAGCCGGGCGGCAAGTACCGCGACTTCCACGACGCGGCGCAGCGCGTGCTGGCCGAGAAGATCGTCGAGTGGGGTCTTGTCGAGGGTCCCGTGGAGCGCGTCCTGGAGCTGGGCCTCCAGCGCCGCTGGACGCTGCACGGCACGGGCCACATGCTCGGCATGGACGTCCACGACTGCGCCGCCGCGCGCACCGAGACGTACGTGGAGGGCACCCTGGAGCCCGGCATGGTCCTCACGGTGGAGCCCGGCCTGTACTTCCAGGCGGACGACCTGACCGTCCCCGAGGAGTACCGCGGCATCGGCGTCCGCATCGAGGACGACATCCTGGTCACCGAGAACGGCAACCGGAACCTCTCCGACGGCCTGCCCCGGACCTCGTCCGAGGTCGAGCTGTGGATGGCGTCCCTCAAGGGCTGACGGAGCTGATACAAGACTGATGGCCGGGCACACGTGCGGTGCCCGGCCATTCGTGTGCCAGTCGTATGCCTAGGGGGAGGGCTTTATTCGTGAACGACTTCTGGTCCGGCGTCGGGGTCGACCTGCATCTGGAACCCGACCCGGAGGGCGGCCGTCGCGCAGGTCTCGAACGCGCGCTCCGGGACGCCGTACGCGACGGCCGTCTGGCCCCCGGGACGCGTCTCCCGGCCACCAGACGCCTCGCGACCGAACTCGGCGTCTCCAGGGGCACCGCGAAGGCGGCCTACGACCAGCTCGTCGCCGAGGGCTATCTGACCGCGCGCCAGGGTTCGGGCACCCAGGTCGCGCTGCTGCCCTCCGTCGACACGGAGACACCAGGTGCGGCGGCACGCGCGCGTGTACCCCGTTTCGACCTGCGGCCTGGCAGCCCGGACGTCGGCGCGTTCCCGGCGGCGGCCTGGCTG
>NZ_JAWOAI010000850.1:0-2695 GCF_033194735.1 Streptomyces sp. W16 | reverse complement strand
GGTCGAGGTGCGGCTGTGCGACGACGGCGGCAGCGGGGTCGGGAACAACGAGTGCGTGCACCGACTGGTCGACGAGGACAAGGTCGTCGCCCTGGTCGCCACCACCGCCCTCGACTACGCGGGCGCCTCCCGCGTCTCCCACGCGCGCGTGCCCGACATCGGCGGCCAGCCCATCGGCGCCGCCTACGACACCTGGCCGCACCTGTACGGCATCTACGGCAGCCTCGCGCCCCGCGCCGGCACCCCGGGCTGGGGCGGCAAGCTGTACGGCGGCACCGAGGTCTACCGGTACTTCAAGCGCGAGCAGGGCGCCCGCACGGCCGCCGTCGTGTCGTACAACCAGGCCGCGTCCGCCGCCTACGCGCGGCTCGTCGAGCAGGGGTTGAAGGCCGAGGGCTACAAGGTCGTCCCCGAGCAGGTCGACTTCGCGCTGCCCAACTTCCGCGCCGCCGCGGCCGACCTGAAGCAGCAGGGCGTGGACCTCGTCTTCGACGCCCTCGACACGCACGGGAACGCCCAGTTGTGCGCGGCGATGGACGAGGTCGGCGCGAATGTCGTTGCCAAGGTGACGAACGTACAGAACTGGACATCCACCGTCCCCGAGGACTACAAGGACTCCCCGCGCTGCCGCAACGCCCTGTGGGCGACCGGGTCCAGCCGTGACTTCGACGATGTGTCGCGGCCCGCCGTGCGGGAGTTCCGGGAGGCGACCAAGGGGCTGAAGACGCATTCCCAGTGGCAGTTGGAGGGCTGGGCGGCGGCGATGTGGTTCACGGACGCGGCGAAGGCATGCGCGAGAACGGGCGTCACGCGCGCGTGCGTCGACGGCTTCATGAACCGGAGCGAGAACTACACCGCCGGCGGTCTGTTGCTTCCCGTCTCCTTCCAGCGGCTCGCCGAACCGCCGAGGACACGCAGGACGTGTCTGTCGGTGGCCCGCTGGCAGGACGGCAAGGGGTGGGTCCCGCAAGGGGACATGAACAGCACCTGTTTCGAGGTGCCGCAACTGCCCTACAGCCCTTGACGCGGACCACGCTTGATACAGGCGGCCCTTGATACAGACTTCGACTATGTTGGAGACCTCGGCACGACTCCTGCGTCTGCTCTCTCTGCTCCAGGCCCACCGCGAGTGGTCCGGCGCCGACCTGGCCGACCGGCTCGGGGTCACCCCGCGCACCGTGCGCCGGGACGTCGACCGGCTGCGCGAGCTGGGCTACCCCGTCAACGCCAGTCCCGGCACGGGCGGCGGCTACCAGCTGGGCGCGGGCGCCGAGTTGCCGCCCTTGCTTCTGGACGACGACGAGGCGGTCGCCGTGGCGGTCGGCCTGCGCACCGCCGCCGGGCAGGGCATCGAGGGCATCGGCGAGACCTCCGTACGCGCCCTCACCAAGCTGGAACAGGTCCTCCCGAACCGGCTGCGCCGCCGGGTGGGCGCCCTCAACGCCTTCACCGTGCCGATGCTGCACAACACCCTGCCGTCCGCCGTGGACCCCGCCGTACTGACCGAGCTGGCCGCCCTGTGCCGGGACGCCGAGCGGCTGCGCTTCGAGTACGAGAGCCACGACGGCGCCCCCACCCGCCGTACCGTCGAACCGCACCGCCTGGTGTGCACCGAGCGCCGCTGGTACCTGGTCGCCTGGGACCTGGACCGCGAGGACTGGCGCACCTTCCGCGTCGACCGCGTCACGCCCAGGCCGCCGCACGGGCCGCGCTTCACCCCGCGCGAGCCACCGGCCGAGGACCTCGCCGCGTACGTCTCGAAAGGGGTCTCCACGCGCGCGTACGCCTCGCAAGCCGTCGTCCGGCTGCTGGTGCCTCTGGAGCTGGCGGCCGAGCGGATCTCACCGTCCGCCGGGACGCTGGAGGCGGACGGGCCGGACGCCTGCCTGCTGCGGACCGGGGCGCCGAACCTCGATGTGATGGTGATCCACGTGGTGATGATGGGCTTCGAGTTTGAGGTCCTGGAGCCTGCGGAGCTGGCCGGGGCGATCAGGACGGCGCGGGACCGGCTGTCCCGCGCGCTGGACCGGCACGGCCGGGGGACGCACGGCGATTCTGTGCCGGAACGGTGAAACTCTTATGCTGCGTCAGCTCCCGCCGTACGGCACGGAATCGGAATGGAATGGGGCGCCCGACCGGTTCTCGCGGAACTTTCCGCCCGACTATTCGACAGGCCGGACCGACACGCGGGAATTACGTTCGAATGGCCGCGGAAGGCGCACGGAACCGCTCATATGTGTGAGGCCCGCTGCGGCAGCAGCTGATGTCGCGGAGAACAAAACACACGTCTTGATCCTGTGACAGAAGTGTGACCGGAGAGGGTCATGGAGAGCCGGAGAGGGGCTAGCGTGGCGCGCATGGCACCCATTCCGACTCCACCGGCGGAGCCCCAGGACAGCCCGAACACCTACGTCGGCCTCGACGCGCCCGAGGCCGAGCGGCTTGCGCGGGAACGGGGGTGGTCGACCGTGCGGTCGCTGCCGCCGGGGGCGATCATCACCATGGAGTACCGCGCGGGCCGGCTCAACTTCGAGGTGAAGGACGGCACGGTGGCGCGCGCCTGGAAGGGCTGAACGCGCATGTCACGAAGGCCCCGGTTCCGCAGGAGGAACCGGGGCCTTCGTGATGCGGGGATGGGTTTGTGCGTACCGGCCCCGCTGCTCGGTGGGGTCAGCCGCCCGTCGCCGGACGGGCC
>NZ_JAWOAI010000849.1:0-2711 GCF_033194735.1 Streptomyces sp. W16 | reverse complement strand
TGGCGGAACCGCCTCCTCGTGCGGAGGCGGCGGGGATGGGACCGGGAGGTGTGTCCTCGACGATGTCCACACCGAAGTCCCGTGCGATGCCCGCGAGTCCGTCGGCGTACCCCTGCCCCAGTGCGCGCAGCTTCCAGCCCGTGCCGCGCCGGTAGAGCTCGGCCAGGAGCAGGACGGCCTCCTGCTGGGGGCGTGCCGGGGTGAAACGGGCGAGCGGACGGCTGCCCGCGTCTGTGACATGCAGGGTGGGTGCGGGCAGGCGGCCCAGTGATGTGCCGGGGTCGGCGGGGCTGATGACGACGGTGACCCGGGCGGCGCCGGCGCGGAGGCGGGCCGGGTCGACGGTCAGGGTGTCGCCCTGAAGGCGGGCTCCGGTCGCGGTCGGCTGGTTGTAGAACACGAAGTCCGCGTCACCGCCGACCTTGCCGCTCTCGTCCGTGATCAACGCCGACACGTCGAACGGGCCGGGCACCCGAAAGGTCATGGCACCGCCCGGGAGGGGCAGATTGCCGCCCGGTACCAGCTCGTTCATGGCACCGCCCTCGCTGTTCGTGCCCGGGGGAGTGCCCGGTGGGGGAGTTCGTCCTCCACTCAACGTCCCGTCACGGCAGGAGGGTTCCCGTGCGACGCGGTGGGTGCCGGTGCGCGAGCCCGCCCGGCATCCACCGTCGTGCGCACTCAGTCCCGGGCGATCCCCGGTGCGATGTCCTCGTAGGCCATGTGCCGTTCGGTGACGTGGGAGCCCCGGCCGGTGAGCGGCGGACCCTGGACAGTCCTTGTGCGCTTGCCGCAGAACGCCGACTCCAGGGTGCCCGCCATCGTGTTCAGCACCGTGCCGTTGTTGGAGGTGTTGGCCAGCGCGGTCAGGCTGCGGCGGCCGTCCTTCGAGGTGAAGGAGTAGGTGTAGAAACCCTGGACCGCGCCCGTGTGGCCGTACACGGACACGCCGCAGGACAGGTCGCGCCGGCGTAGCCCGAGGCCGTAGCGCGTCGTGCTGTTGACCGGAGTCCAGCGCTCCATCTGCGCGAGCCCGGCGGCGGAGGTGAGCCTGCCGGAGAGCAGTGCGGAGAAGAAGGTGTTCAGGTCGTGGGTGGTGGAGATGAGTGCGCCCGCGCTCTGCGCCCAGGACACCGTCTGGTCGGTCGCGTCGACCGGGTTCGCGCCCGCGCGGTCCGGGGTGAGGTAGCCGTGGGCGTGGCGGCCCGGGATCTTCGTGTCCGGGTGGACGTAGAAGGTGTCGCGCAGCTTGAGCGGCTTGATGATGCGGTCGCGGTACGCGGTCCCCACGGAGTGGCCGGTCAGCTTCTCGATGAGCATCCCGGCGACCACGAAGTTGGTGTTCGAGTACGAGTAGGCGGCGCCCGGCGCGTTGGTGCGCGAGTGCTTCAGGGACAACCGCACCAGCTGCCGGTAGGTGAAGACCTTGTCGCGTACGGCCTCGAAGCCGGAGACCGAGTTGGCGAACATGGAGTTCGTGTAGTCGTAGAGGCCGCTGCGGTGGCTCAGGACATGGCGCACGGTGATCCGCCTGTCGGGCAGCAGCCCGGGCAGATAGCGGTCGACCGAGGCGTCCAGGTCGAGCCTGTGCGCGTCGACGAGTTGGAGCAGGACGACGGCGGAGAACGACTTGGTGACGCTGCCGATGCGGAAGCGGTCGGCGTTGTCGATGGCCTGGCGTGTCGTGCGGTCGTCGACGCCCGCGGCGGCCGTGCGGACGGTTCCGTGGTCGTCGATGCGGGCGATCGCCCCGGGGGCGCCCTGTGCGGTCAGGGTGCGCAGCACGGCGCGGAGGCCCACCATGTCGGGGGCCGGAAGTGCGGTCGTACTGCTGGTTCTCGTGGTGTCCGACCCGTGGGTCGCGGCATGTGCCGGTACCGCCGTGAGCGTCAGCAGCGCCGCTGCCGACGCCGTGGCCCTGCGCACCGTTCTTGAGGCCATCCGGTTCTCCCGTTTTTCTCTGTATGCGAGATCGATCACAGTCGCGCGAGGCAACCTTCTCGCGTCCCGTCACATCTCCACAGCTGACGCACAGTTGGTCATTCGCTGATCACTGAGCGATGCGGATTCGCAAAGTATTGCCATAAAAGCTGCGAAAACCGTTGATTTCGGCTTTACATGCACATGACCGATCCATAAGGCTTTCGCTCCGGGGCCCGACCAGCCCCCTGGGCGCCTTCAACCGCGCCCGGTCTCAAGGCGGTTGGCGATCCCGGCCGTCTCGAAGCGAGGAGCCCTCACCCATGCGTGGATCCCACATACGCGGCCTGGCGGTCGCCGTCGCCGTGACGACGGCCGCCACGGGACTGGCCGGAACGGCCTTCGCGGGACCGACAACTGGGGCGGACCAAGCGGTGGCGGCCACCGGCACCACCGTCGCGTCCGTCGTCACGGCCGCGCGTGCCGCCGCCTTCGCGCATGCGGCGGCGACCGGCGTCGTCCAGGGCGACGGACTCCGGGCCAAGGACGTGATGATCGACCCCGAGGGCGCACGCCATGTCCGGTTCATACGCACGCACCAGGGCATGCCGGTCCTCGGCGGCGACCTCGTCGTCCACCTGTCCCACCGGCTCGCCTACACCGGGGTCACCAGGGCGGCCGACCACGGCGTCGAACCCGCCACCACGCGTCCCGAGCTGACGGCGGCGCAGGCCGAGACGAAGGCCGCCGCCGTCGCGCAGGGCGACGCGGGCACCGCCCGACTCGTGGTCGAC